>CANNRV010000027.1 GCA_947508145.1 Comamonadaceae bacterium | reverse complement strand
ACTGTTGCAAGGCTCGCGGGTTTAAGCCGCGAGTGCGAAACGTTCGTCGTTTGCAGTTAGTTTTTTTCTGCGGATTTACGAGGTGACAGAACCTCGACATGCCCTGCGCCGCGTCCGAACCCATGTCGAAACCAATGCAGCCCCAAGAACTCGCATTCTACGCCTCAAGCCATAAATTCACCAACTCAAGGGGATGGTGAATCACAAAGTCTGCATGCCAGCGCAACACATCCGCCTCCAGGCCCAGGTAACCGTAATTGGCTGCCACGGTGGCCATGCCAGCGGCCTTGCCTGCAACGATGTCGCGTTCGTCATCGCCCACATACCAGCAATCCTCAGGCGGCAGCCCCAATAAACGTGCGCCTTCCAGCAAAGGTGCGGGGTGCGGCTTGGCATGCGGCGTGGTGTCGCCGCTGACCACGGCACCTGCTGTGTTGAACAAGGCCATTTGCTTGCTCAGCGGAATGGTGAAACGTTGGTGTTTGTTGGTGACTACGCCCCAGCGCATGCCTTGGTTTTGCAACATGTTCAGCATGTCATTCACGCCATCGAACACCGTGGTTTTCACCGTCATGGCTTGTTGGTAGTTATCAAGAAACTCGTGTTTGAATGATTCATAGTCGACGTGAGTGTCAGTCATACCGAACGCGGCTTGCAGCATGCCACGCGCCCCAGCCCCAGCCATCGGGCGATACAAGGCATAGTCCAGCGATGTCATGCCTCTGTCGGTACGCATTTTGTCGGCGGCCGCGCCTAAATCTGGGGCGCTGTCTATCAAGGTGCCATCCAGGTCAAACAGCACAGCCTTGGGTCTGGGCAATCGGTGCATTGCAGTCCTTGTCAGTCGAAGCGGCGGGTGGCCAGCATGTAATTGACGCTGGTATTGCCATCCAGCCAATAGCGGCGTGTGATCGGGTTGTATTGCAATCCCTTGCTGGCTTGTACATCCAGGCCAACGCTGCGGCAATCGGCTGCCAACTCGGCGGGTCGAATGAATTTGGCGTATTCATGCGTGCCTTTGGGTAACAGGTTCAGCACATATTCCGCGCCAATGATGGCGAACAAAAATGATTTTGGATTGCGGTTCAGAGTGGAGAAAAACACCCAGCCGCCCGGTTTAACCAGTGTGGCGCACGCTTTGACGATGGAAGCCGGGTCAGGCACGTGCTCCAGCATTTCCATGCATGTCACCACATCAAACTGCGCCGGTGTTTCAGCCGCCAAGGCTTCAGCGCTGATTTCACGGTAATTCACATTCGGTGTTTGGCTCTCCAAAGCATGAAGTTGCGCCACTTTCAAGGACTTTGTGGCTAAATCAATGCCAGTGACAGTAGCGCCAGCGCGGGCCATGGCATCAGCCAAAATGCCGCCGCCGCAACCCACATCCAGCACGCGTTTGTCTTTGAGGCCCGCCAGGCCATTGATCCAATCCAATCGCAGCGGATTGATTTGGTGCAAGGGCCTGAACTCACTGTTCACATCCCACCATCTGTGGGCCAGGTCGGAAAATTTGGCAAGCTCTGCCGGATCTACATTGGAAGTGTTCATACCGACATTCTCGCTCTATATATAAATAGTGTTCGGTCGCATTTTCCTAGGGACAAATAAAAAACCCCGCACTAGGCGGGGCTGGAAGAAGATAAGTCAGATCAGTTTTTACGGGCACCGACGACTTCAATTTCAACGCGACGGTTTTTAGCGCGTCCTTCTTTGGTCTTGTTGTCAGCCACTGGCTGGGACTCGCCTTTGCCTTCGGTGTAAATGCGTGTTTTATCAACACCCTTGCTGACCAAGTAGGCTTTAACTGCATTGGCACGGCGCAAAGACAACTTGACGTTGTAAGCATCAGGTCCAACGGAGTCAGTGTGGCCGATAGCGATGATGACTTCAAGGTTGATGGATTTGATTTTGTCGACCAAATCATTCAGCTTGGTTTTGGCGACGGGTTTCAGAACTGATTTGTCGAAGTCAAAGAACGTGTCGGCTGCGTAAGTGACTTTGGTCGACACAGGCTGCGCCGCTGCGGGTGCCGGGGCGGGAGCGGGAGCGGGAGCGGGAGCAACTGCAGGTGCGCTTTCTTGCGGAGCAACAGCGGCAACAGGTGCTGGGCCTTGCTCAACTTTGGGGGCCGGCTCTGGCTCAGTGGCAACCACGGGCGCAGGAGCGGGTGCAGGTGCAGGTGCAGGTGCAGGTTCTGCTTGAGCAGGTGCAGCGGCCTTGGGCTGTTCAACAATCGCACCGTCGCACTCGGGGGCAGCGGTTGCAGGAGTCCATGAGCCGTTGCGCCAGCATTCGCCAGCAGCGTTTTTCCATACTTCACCTGAAGCGGATTTCCAGTTGTTGATTTCGCCGGCTTGAGCAAAACATGCCAAAGCCAAAACGGAGAAGCTACACAACAGTTGTTTAGTAAATTTCATGACTTTCCTTTGATTCTTGGAGACCCTAGGTTCTGAAAAATTCCAGTCAGGGCGGGTTTACCCCCTAATACGCAGTCCATTATGGCACATGAAGCACAAAAGCTGACTTTTTGCATGCCCTAAAATGTTCCGTTTATCCGCCTCGAATCGACCTCCTACATGACCCAGTTCGCCAAAGAAACACTGCCCACCAGTCTTGAAGAGGAGATGCGCCGCAGTTACCTGGATTACGCCATGAGCGTGATCGTCGGCCGGGCCCTACCTGATGCCAGAGACGGCTTGAAACCGGTACACCGTCGTGTCTTGTTTGCGATGCACGAATTGAATAATGACTGGAACCGGCCTTACAAAAAATCGGCGCGTATCGTCGGTGATGTCATTGGTAAATACCACCCGCACGGCGACAGCGCGGTCTACGACACCATTGTTCGCATGGCTCAGGACTTCTCTCTTCGCCACATGTTGGTGGATGGTCAGGGTAACTTCGGGTCTGTGGACGGCGACAACGCCGCCGCCATGCGTTACACCGAGATCCGCCTGTCCAAAATCGCCCACGAAATGCTGGACGACCTGGACAAAGAAACCGTGGATTTCGGCCCCAATTACGACGGCAGCGAAAAAGAGCCGTTGGTCTTACCCGCCAAATTCCCTAACTTATTGGTCAATGGCTCGTCCGGTATCGCTGTCGGCATGGCCACCAATATTCCGCCGCACAACCTGAACGAAGTGGTGGATGCGTGTTTGCATATGCTGAGCCACCCGGATGCGTCTATCGATGACCTGATGGACATCGTGCCCGCGCCTGACTTCCCCACCGCCGGCATCATCTACGGCATCAGTGGCGTGAAAGAAGGCTACCGCACGGGCCGAGGCCGCGTCGTGATGCGCGCCAAATGCCATTTCGAAGACATTGACCGGGGCCAGCGCCAGGCCATCATCGTTGATGAGCTCCCCTACCAGGTGAACAAAAAGACCTTGCAAGAGCGCATGGCCGAACTGGTGCACGAAAAGAAAATCGAAGACATCAGCCATATCCAGGACGAGTCCGACAAGTCCGGCATGCGTCTGGTGATCGAACTCAAACGCGGTGCCGTGCCAGAAGTGGTGCTGAACAATCTTTACAAGCAAACCCAGCTGCAAGACACCTTTGGTATGAACATGGTGGCACTGATCAACGGTCAGCCACGTTTGTGCAATTTGAAAGACCTGATCAGCGTGTTTTTGGAACACCGCCGCGAAGTGGTCACACGTCGCACCGTGTTCACATTGCGCAAAGCGCGTGAACGCGGTCATGTGCTGGAAGGTCTGGCGGTGGCCTTGGCGAATATTGACGAGTTCATCGCCATCATCCGCAATGCGCCCACCCCACCTGTGGCCAAAGCCGAATTGATGAGCAAACCCTGGGACAGCCAACTGGTGCGCACCATGCTGACCCGCGCCAAAGCCGACGGCAGTGTGATCAACGCTGACGACTACCGGCCCGACGGTCTGGAAAAAAATTACGGCATGGGGGCTGACGGCCTGTACCGCTTGAGCGACACCCAGGCGCACGAAATTTTGCAAATGCGCTTGCAGCGCCTGACCGGTCTTGAGCAAGACAAAATCGTCAACGAATACAAAGAGGTCATGGCCGAGATCGACGACTTGCTCGACATTCTGGCGCGTCCCGAGCGGGTCTCTACCATCATCAGTGATGAACTCGCCGCCATTCGCCAAGAGTTCGGTCAAAGCAAACTCGGCGCACGCCGCAGCCACATCGAGCACAACGCGCAAGATTTGGCCACCGAAGACCTGATCACCCCGACCGACATGGTGGTCACGCTGTCACACAGTGGTTACATCAAAAGCCAGCCGCTGTCTGAATACCGGGCGCAAAAGCGCGGCGGTCGCGGCAAACAGGCCACGGCCACCAAAGAAGATGACTGGATCGAGCAACTCTTCATCGCCAACACGCACGACTACATCTTGTGTTTCTCCAACCGGGGCCGCTTGTACTGGCTCAAAGTGTGGGAAGTGCCCGAGGGCTCGCGCGGTTCACGCGGTCGCCCCATCGTCAATATGTTTCCGCTGATTGAAGGCGAAAAAATCAATGTGGTGCTGCCGCTCACTGGTGCAGCGCGTACTTTCCCGGCAGACCAGTTTGTCTTCATGGCCACGTCCATGGGCACGGTCAAGAAAACCTCGCTGGACGAATTCAACAACCCGCGCAAAGGCGGCATCATCGCTGTCAACTTGGACGATGGCGACTACCTTATCGGCGCAGCACTCACCGACGGCAAACACGACGTGATGTTGTTCAGCGACGGCGGCAAAGCCGTGCGTTTTGATGAAAACGATGTGCGTCCGCTGGGCCGCAGTGCCCGCGGCGTGCGCGGCATGATGCTGGACGAGACCCAAAGCGTGATCGCCATGCTGGTGGCCGAACAAGAAAATGCGGTCACCGATGCCAACAGCGTGGCCCGCAACAGCGTACTCACCGCCACCGAAAACGGTTACGGCAAACGCACACCGATTGACGAATACACCCGCCACGGACGCGGCACCAAGGGCATGATCGCCATCCAACAAACCGAGCGCAACGGCAAGGTGGTGGCAGCCACCCTGGTACACACCGATGACGACATCATGTTGATCACCGACCGGGGCGTGCTGGTGCGCACCCGCGTCAGTGAAATTCGTGAAATGGGTCGCGCCACACAAGGTGTCACGCTCATCGGGCTGGACGAAGGCTCCAAACTCAGCGGCATGCAACGCATTGTGGAAAACGATGCGCAAGCTGGCTCAGAGGAAGCAGCTGACACCGATGGCGAAGACTCACCCTCGGACGACACCCCATGACCGACCAAGCAAGTGACGGCTTGTCCGGTTTGCGCCAGCAAATCGATGTGCTCGACCGTCAATTGCTGGACATGCTGAATCAGCGTGCGCATCTGGCCGAACAAGTCGGCGATATCAAACGCGCCGAAGGTTCGCCGTTTTTCCGTCCTGACCGGGTGGCGCAGGTGCTGGAAAAAATCCAGCAACTGAATCCCGGCCCTCTCAAAAACAACCATGTCGCTGCCATTTGGCGCGAAATCATGTCTGCCTGCCTGGCGCTGGAAGCGCCGCAACGCGTCGCCGTGCTCGGCCCCATTGGCACGTTTTGCGAACAAGCCGCTATTGAGTATTTCGGCAGCGCGGCTGAATTGATTTACTGCAACAATTTCGACGAGGTGTTTCACGCCACGGCTGCGGGCACCGCGCAATACGGCGTGGTCGGCGTCGAAAACTCCACCGAAGGTGCGGTGGCGCGTTCACTCGATTTGTTTTTGCGCACCCCCGTTCACGTGGTCGGTGAGGTGAGTCTGCTGGTGCGCCACAACCTGCTGCGCCAATCGCCGTCGCTGCAAGGTGTGGAGGTGGTGCTGGCGCATCCGCAAGCGCTGGGCCAATGCCAAAACTGGTTGACGCAACACCTGCCAAATGCCGAACGCCGCGCTGTGTCGAGCAACGCCGAAGGTGCGCGACTGGCGGCTACCAACCCGGCTTGGGCCGGACTGGCCAGCGAGCGTGCAGCATCTCAGTTTGGTTTGCATGTGGTGGCACATGCCATTCAAGATGAGGCCTACAACCGCACCCGTTTTGCCATTGTGTGCCTGCCGCAAACCCTGGCCACGCCACCGGCCTCCGGGCGCGATTGCACATCGCTGGTGGTGTCTGTGACGAACAAACCCGGCGCCGTGCATGACCTGCTGGTGCCCTTGAAGCAAAACGGCGTGTCCATGACCCGCTTCGAATCCCGCCCGGCCAAATCCGGTCAGTGGGAATATTTCTTCTACATCGATCTCGACGGCCACA
Source organism: Comamonadaceae bacterium (assembly GCA_947508145.1). GTDB lineage: Bacteria > Pseudomonadota > Gammaproteobacteria > Burkholderiales > Burkholderiaceae_C > Limnohabitans. The sequence continues at coordinate 10,423 of CANNRV010000027.1, read as the reverse complement.
TCAGCCAGCCGCATGTGGCCAAAGCGCTCAGCGAATTGCAAGGCATGTGCGCGTTTTACAAAGTGATTGGCTCCTACCCGGTCAGCGCTTGAGGCTCAACAGCCGCCTGCAATACCTGCACCGCAGATTTCAAGCACCTTCTACCTAGCGACAGGCCATGAGATTCAAACAACTCGGATTGATAGGCTGCGGCCTGATGGGCGCGTCATTCGCACTGGCGCTGCAAAAGCACGGGCTGGTGGACAAGGTCGTGGGTTTCAGCCCCAGCCAGCGCACACGCGATCGGGCGGTGCAACTGGGCGTGATTCATCAGGCTGCTTTGACTGCCCCCGAGGCTGTGCAGGGCTGCGACATCGTGCTGTTGGCGGTGCCTGTCAGCCGAACCGCAGAGTGTTTGCAAGCCATTGCCTCAGCGTTGTCACCGGATTGTTTGTTGATGGACGTGGGTTCCACCAAAACCGACGTGGTGCATGCGGCCATCGCACATTTGGGCGAACGACTGCCCTGCTTCGTGCCGGCCCACCCCATCGCTGGCAAAGCGCAAGCCGGGGTGGACCATGCTGAGGCCGGTTTGTACCAGGACCGGCGCACCATACTCACCCCGCTGCCGGACACCGGTGCCACGCAGTTGCAACAAGCCCAGCAAGTGTGGACAGCCATCGGCAGCCACGTCAGCCGGATGAGCCCGCAAGACCACGATGCCACCTTTGCCGCCGTCAGCCACGTGCCGCATTTGTTGGCGTTTGCTGCGGTCAACGCTTTGTCGGCGCAATCGGAAGGCGCAGGTTTTTTGGCCATGGCCGGACCGGGGTTCCGGGATTTCTCGCGCATCGCCGCCAGCGACCCGGATGTGTGGCGTGACATTTTGAGTGTCAACCAAACCGAGGTGCTGAAACAAACCCGCCACTTTCGTGCAGCCTTGGAGGACTTCGAAAAAGCCATTCAAAACAATGATTCACAAGCCTTGCGCCAACTGATAGACCAAGCCAGTCAGGTGCGCTCGGCATGGACTTTGCAAACGGGTCAAACCGAGCATGAGGATTGATTTAGACAAACCGCTGACTTCTACAATGCATTTTTCCGCGCGCAGTCTCTGCCCTATATGTTTTCTACTCACTTTCTTGACATACCAGCGCTAGACAGCGCCAGCGGCACGGTTACCCTGCCCGGTTCTAAAAGCATCTCCAACCGTGTGCTGTTGCTCGCGGCCTTGTCGCAAGGCACGACCGAATTGCAAGACTTGCTGGACTCGGACGACACCCGTGTCATGCTCAATGCTTTGCGCGCACTCGGCTGCCAATTGCAAGCCGATGCCGCCAGCCTGAAAGTCACCGGCATCAACGGCAAAGCGCCAGACAACACATTGGACTTGTTCATGGGCAATGCAGGCACTGCCATGCGCCCGCTGACCGCTGCGCTCGCGCTCATGGGCGCAGATGCGGATTTGCACGGTGTGGCGCGCATGCACGAGCGCCCTATCGGCGATTTGGTGGACGCATTGCGCCAGCTCGGTTGCCGCATCGATTACACCGGCAACGATGGCTACCCGCCACTGGCACTGCGTGGCCACGCGGGTTTGCAACTGGATCAACCGATACAAGTGAGAGGCGATGTCTCCAGCCAGTTTCTGACCGCACTGTTGCTGGCGCTGCCACTGGTTGCCACGCAAGATATCGTCATTGAGGTGGTGGGCGAACTCATCTCCAAACCCTACATAGAAATCACGCTCAATTTGCTGCAACGCTTTGGCGTGCATATCCAGCGCGAAGGCTGGCAACGGTTCATCGTACCGGCGGGCAGCCGCTACACCTCGCCCGGCGTGTTGCCGGTGGAAGCCGATGCCTCGTCCGCCAGCTACTTCATCGCATTGGGCTCGATTGCTTCGAACGATGGCGTGCGCATACAAGGCGTGGGTGCTGACTCCATACAAGGCGATATCCGTTTCATGGACGCGGCGCGTGCCATGGGCGCGGACATCAGCAGCGGGCCGAACTGGGTGCAAACACGACGCGGCGCGTGGCCATTGAAAGCCATAGACATGGACTGCAACCAGATTCCGGATGCCGCCATGACATTGGCAGTCATGGCTTTGTACGCCGACGGCCCCAGCACCTTGCGCAATATCGCGAGTTGGCGTGTGAAAGAAACCGACCGCATCGTCGCCATGGCCGCAGAAGCCCGCAAACTTGGCGCAGTGGTTGAAGAAGGATCCGACTGGATTCGCATTCACCCGATCACCACTTGGAAAGCGGCCAGCATCCACACGTATGACGACCACCGCATCGCCATGTGTTTTTCGCTGGCGGCGTTTAATCCGGCCAAATTGCCGGTGCGCATTCTGGACCCGAAGTGCGTGGCCAAAACTTTCCCCGACTATTTCGAAGCGCTTTTCTCGTTGTCCCAGTCGTCAGACATTCCGGTGATCGCCATAGATGGGCCGACCGCCTCGGGCAAAGGCACGCTGGCTTCTCTGGCAGCCGAGCAACTTGGCTACCACTACCTGGACAGCGGTGCCTTGTACCGGCTCACCGCTTATGCCGCCCTGCAAGCCGGTCTGGCGCTGGACGCGGCGCATGAAAGCGCTATCGCCGAGCTGGCCCGGCAGCTGCACGTGGTGTTCCAAGGTGAGCACGTGCTTTTGTCCGGCGCCAATGTTTCCGAGGCGATTCGCACCGAAGCAGCCGGCATGAATGCCTCCAAAGTCTCTGTTCTGCCGCTGGTGCGTCAGGCTTTGGTGGACTTGCAATTGGGTTTCCGGCGCTTGCCCGGCTTGGTCGCCGACGGCCGCGACATGGGCACCGTCATCTTTCCCGATGCTGCTTTAAAGGTGTTTTTGACCGCCAGTGCCGAAAAAAGAGCAGAACGTCGTTACAAGCAACTGATTTCAAAGGGAATTACAACTACAATCGACACTCTTCGCGCGGACCTGATGGCGCGTGACGCACGCGACACCGAACGCAGCGTTGCACCCTTAAAGCCCGCGCAAGATGCCTTGCCACTGGACAACTCAACACTTTCCATCGATTCGTCGGTGGCCCAAGTGATGGACTGGTGGCAGGACAAACAGGTGTTCGGCCCCGGCCACGCCTGAAACCCAAGTTCCTCACCATCCCCTTCGCGCTGCATGGCGCACCGGTGGTGAGGTTGTTTCACCCAACTGCGGTCACCCCGCGCCCATAGTCGAATCAGTTTTTTCCCGCCACCCAGTGTTGCGGACGCTTGCTCGACGAAATTAGGAAATTGAATGTCTGAATCTTTTGCAGCCCTGTTTGAAGAATCCCTGAAACGCTCCGAGATGCGCACCGGCGAGGTCATCACCGCCGAAGTCATCCGTGTCGAGCACAACCACGTCGTGGTCAACGCGGGGCTGAAATCAGAAGCCTACGTGCCTATCGAAGAATTTAAAAACGATTTGGGCGAAATCGAAGTACAGGCCGGCGACTTTGTGTCGGTGGCCATCAGCTCCGTCGAAAACGGTTATGGCGACACCATCCTCAGCCGCGACACGGCCAAGCGTCTGGCCTCATGGATGTCTCTGGAAAAAGCCCTGGAATCCGGCGAATTCGTCACCGGCACCACCAGCGGCAAGGTCAAAGGCGGCCTGACTGTGTTGGTCAACGGCATCCGCGCTTTCCTGCCCGGCTCACTCATCGACACCCGTCCTATCAAAGACTTGTCGCCGTTTGAAAACAAGACCATGGAATTCAAGGTCATCAAACTCGACCGCAAGCGCAACAACGTCGTGCTGTCACGCCGCGCTGTGATTGAAGCCTCCATGGGCGAAGAGCGCGCCAAACTGATGGAAAACCTGAAAGAAGGCTCCATTGTTCACGGCGTGGTCAAAAACATCACCGAATACGGTGCTTTCGTGGACTTGGGTGGCATCGACGGTTTGCTGCACATCACCGACATGGCATGGCGCCGTGTGCGTCACCCCTCCGAGGTGGTGGTCGCTGGTCAAGAAATCACCGCCAAAATTCTCAAGTTTGACACCGAGAAAAACCGCGTGTCACTGGGCTTGAAGCAAATGGGCGACGACCCTTGGATGGGCGTGAACCGCCGCTACCCACAGGGCACCCGCATGCACGGCAAGGTCACCAACATCGCCGATTACGGCGCGTTTGTCGAACTCGAACCCGGCATCGAAGGCCTGGTGCACGTGTCTGAAATGGACTGGACCAACAAAAACGTCGCACCTTCCAAAATCGTGGCCTTGGGCGACGAAGTCGAAGTCATGGTGCTGGAGATTGACGAAGACAAACGCCGCATCTCTTTGGGCATGAAACAGTGCAAAGCCAATCCTTGGCAAGAATTCGCATCTGCCACCAAGCGCGGCGACCGCGTCAAAGGCCCGATCAAATCCATCACCGACTTCGGCGTGTTCGTCGGTCTGGCTGCCGGTATCGACGGCCTGGTGCATTTGTCTGACCTGTCTTGGAACGAAACCGGCGAAGCCGCTGTGCGTAACTTCAAGAAAGGCCAGGAAGTTGAAGCCGTGGTGTTGGCTGTGGATGTCGAACGTGAACGCATTTCACTGGGCATCAAACAACTGGACTCTGACCCGTTCACCAACTTCGTCTCTGTCAACGACAAAGGCCAAACCGTTACCGGCACCGTCAAAACGGTGGATGCCAAAGGCGCAGAAATCGATCTGGGCGAAGACATCATCGGCTACTTGCGCGTCTCGGAAATCAGCCGCGACCGCGTCGAAGATGCCAGCCATGTGCTCAAAGTCGGCGACGAAGTCAGCGCTGTGGTGGTCAACATCGACCGCAAAACACGCAACATCCAGTTGTCTATCAAAGCCAAGGATGCCGCCGACCAGGCAGACGCCATGGCCAACCTGAGCCAGCAAAACGCCGGCAATGCAGGCACCACCAGCCTGGGCGCTTTGTTGCGTGCCAAGTTGGATAACAACGAGAAGTGATCATCTAGCCCTGGTGGCTGATGCGCACAGCCACCTGCACGGCCCCAAGCCGTCAGGTGGTTTTTATTTGAATTTTTCCCTTGAGCAGTAATGCCATGACACGCAGTGATTTGGTTGAAGAACTGGCCGCGAAATTCCCGCAATTGGCGCACCGCGATGCAGAATTTGCGGTCAAAGCTTTGCTGGATGCCATGGGCGATGCACTGGTCAAAGGCCACCGCATTGAGTTACGCGGCTTCGGCAGTTTTTCCGTCAACCGCCGACCGCCGCGCATGGGGCGCAATCCCCGTTCCGGCGAAAGCGTGGCTATTCCTGAAAAACGTGTCCCCCATTTCAAACAAGGCAAGGCCTTGCGCGAAGCCATTGAAGTTCGCACGCAAGAACTGTTGATAAGTCACCAAGGCTTGAAGCCCTAGAATTTCAACCACACCAGGGGACGCATGTGAAATCATTTGTCAGGCTGCTTCAGTGGATATTGAAGGCAGCCGTTTTTTTTGTGTTGCTGGTCTTTGCCTTGAATAACCGCGAAGACGTCGCCGTGCATTTTGTCTGGGGTTTGCAATGGCAAGCCCCCTTGGTATTGGTTTTATTAAGCGTGTTCGCGCTGGGCGTGGCTGTTGGCGTGATGGGCATGGTGCCGCGCTGGTGGCGGCAACGTCGCTTGGCGAAAAAAGCGCAAGCCACCGCTGTCGCCACACCTGAGAAAGCGGTCAACCCACCGGTTGCACCGGACATGTATGGACCTTGACATCAGCTGGATATTCTTTGGTTTGCCGGTGGCGTTTGCGCTGGGCTGGCTGGCATCGCGTTTTGATTTGCGCCAGCTTCGCCTGGAAAACCGCAGCAATCCCAAGGCCTATTTCAAAGGCCTGAACCATTTGCTCAACGAGCAACAAGACCAGGCGATTGATGCATTCATAGAAGCCGTGCAGCGCGACCCGGACACCTCTGAATTGCATTTCGCGCTGGGCAACTTGTTCAGACGGCGCGGCGAGTTTGAACGCGCGGTCCGCGTGCACCAGCATTTGCTTGAGCGGGCGGACATCAGCCAAAGCGACCGTGAGCGCGCTCAGTACGACCTGGCCATGGACTTTGTCAAAGCCGGCATTCTGGACAGGGCAGAAGCCGCCTTGCGTCCTTTGCTCAATACGGCCTTGTCAGCGCAAGCGCTGCTGGCCTTGCTGAGTATTTACGAGCGCAGCCGTGATTGGCAACAAGCCGCCGATATTTCCCTGCAACTGGATCAAGCGGGTCAAGGCCAGTTTGCTGTACGCCGCTCGCATTACCTGTGCGAACTGGCGCAGGTGCAAGCCGACAAAGACAAAGCCATTGCACTGCTGGAACAAGCGATAGGTACAGCACCGATGAGTGCGCGGCCCCGTATTGCATTGGCACGCTTGCTGGAACAACAACAGCGGCTCGACAAGGCTTGCGATCAGTTGCAGGAATTGGCCTTGCTGGCACCTAACACCATGCCACTGATTGCCGAATCCTTGGCCCGGCTGGCTCCGCTGGTCAGCCGTCAAATCAGCGTGCTGACCTTGTTGCAAGACAGTTACCACCAGTTGCAAAGCCTGGATGTGCTCAGCGCCATCATCAGCCTGCAAACAGACATGGGCGAGAAACACGGCCGCGAACTGTACGCAGTTCACCTGGACAAGCACCCGTCTTTGATTGCCGCCACCCGCTTGCTGTCCGATGCCACGCTGGACCCGGCCCAACAACCGCAGTTGTTACGCGCGTTGGAACACGCGGCCAAACCCTTGCGCCGTTACCGCTGCGCGGCCTGCGGTTTTGAAGCCTTGCAACATTTCTGGCATTGCCCCGGTTGCCAGGCTTGGGACAGTTACCCGCCCAGACGCATAGAAGAACTGTAAAAAAACACTGCTTACTTTTTTCGACAGCCGCAGTTTCACCGTCAAGCGCGGCACCACGAGATATTCGAACTTGGAATGGCGGGGTTTCACACTCGCCGCTGCTTGGTCTTTTAATAACAGGTGAACCATGTGGAAAATTTGGATGGCCGTGGCCATGAGCGTGTGTGGCTGGCAGGCGCTGGCTTTAGAAATCAACCAAGCCAGTGAAGCTGAACTCGATGGTTTGCGCGGCATCGGCCCGCCGTTCACCCGTCGTTTACTGGCGGCTCGTGAAGAGCGTTTATTCACTGACTGGCATGACTTGCGCTCACGCGTCAAAGGCATGGGGCCCAAGCTGTCTCAGTCCTTGTCAGACCAGGGCTTGAGGGTGAACGGCCATAGCTATGAAGCGGTGGCCGAAGACAAACCGCTTACTCGCTGACGCTGCTGAGCTTGCGTGAATTGATCGGGTCGCGAAACACCAAAGGCTTGACCTCGACGCGTTTCACATCCGGCACCTGGGCGTAGGCCACTGCATCCAACACCACCTGGTGGTGCTCGGATTTGTCGCACACCGGATCGGCGTTGGCGGCATCTCCGGTCAGCATCAGCGCCTGACAACGGCAGCCGCCAAGGTCTTTTTCTTTTTCCGGGCAAGTGCTGCAAGGCTCTTTCATCCAAGCGTCGCCACGGTAGTGGTTGAACGACTCGGATTCATACCAAATATCTTTGACCGTCATGTCTTTGACATTCGGAAATTCCAAATGCTTGATCATCTTGGCCGTGTGGCATGGCAGCGCTGAACCGTCAGGCGTGATGGTGAGGAAAATATTGCCCCAGCCGTTCATGCATTTTTTCGGACGTGTTTCATAGTAGTCAGGCACGACAAAGAAGATGCGCAATTTGTCGCCGAGTTTCTCGCGGTATTCATTGGTGACGCGTTCGGCGCGTTGCAATTGCTCGCGGCTGGGCATCAGGCCTTCGCGGTTGAGTTGCGCCCATGAATAGTATTGGCTGTTGGCCAGTTCCAAATACTCGGCACCGAGGTCCACCGCCAACTCGATGATCTTGTCTATGTAATCAATGTTCAAGCGGTGTATCACGCAATTGAGCACCATGGGCCAGCCATTGGCTTGGATCAGCTGAGCCGCTTTTTGCTTTAACGCAAAGGTTTTGGTGTGCGACAAAAAATCGTTCAACTCGCGGGTGGAATCTTGGAACGACAACTGCACATGGTCTAGTCCGGCTTCTTTCAAGGCCTTGGCGCGTTCGGCGGTGAAACCGATGCCTGAGGTGAGCAGGTTGGTATAAAAACCCAGCTTATGCGCTTCGGCGACCAACTCTTCCAGGTCATCGCGCACCAGCGGCTCGCCGCCAGAAAAACCGCATTGCACGCTGCCGGCCGCTCGCGCGTCGCGCAAGACCTTGATCCACTCCTGCGTGGTCAGCTCGGGGCCGTGCTGGGTGTAGTCCACCGGGTTGTAGCAAAACACGCAATGCAAAGGGCAAGCGTACGTGACCTCGGCCAACAACCACAAAGGCGGTCCGACCGTGACTTCCTTGCCGTTGACCGTTGGTGTCTTCATGTTTTCACCCATCCTTGTTTATCGGCAATTTCAAGAAATGCCAGCACGTCGTTTTGCAAGCCCGTGGTTTCGAAATCTTTTTCCAGTTCAGCGATCAACGCAGTGACAGTTTTTTTGCCATCCAGCCGTTTGATGATTTCACCGGCGCTGCCGTTCAACTTGACCATGCCTTCTGGGTACAGCAACACCCAGGCCTGCTGCACCTCTTCCCATTGCAAGCGAAACATCGCAGCCAGCGCAGGGGTACTGTTTAAAACAGCTTCATCGTTAGTCATGTTTCGGTCCGGTGATTTGTACCTTGCATTGGTCCAGCATGATGGCATCTGCCAATGCCCACAACACATTGAGTTTGAATTGCAGAATTTCCAGCGCACGTTCTTGCATGGCGCGGGTCTGGCTGAAGTAATTCAAAGTGAATGTCAAACCATGGGCTACGTCGCGGCGGGCTTGGGTGAGGCGGTTTTTGAAATACTGCAAACCGGTGGCATCTACCCATGGGTATTTTTCAGGCCAGGTGTCAATGCGCTGCTGGTGGATATGCGGCGCGAACAATTCGGTCAGACTGGAAGCCACGGCTTCTTGCCAAGGTTGGCGACGCGCGAAGTTGACATACGCGTCCACCGCAAACCGGCTGGCCGGTGCGACATAGCGCAATGAGGTGACATCGTCACGGCTCAAACCCACGGCTTGACCCAAGTGAATCCAAGCTTCAATGCCGCCCTCATCTTTCAAGCCGTTCAACTCAAAACCATCGTGGTCGAGGATGCGCAAAATCCATTCGCGGCGGATTTCGCGGTCGTCGCAGTTGGACAAAATGGCCGCGTCTTTGATGGGTATGGAGATTTGGTAATAAAAGCGGTTCGCCACCCAGCCACGCAGTTGAGCCGCGTTGAGTTTGCCCTCGGCCATCATCACGTGAAACGGATGGTGTATGTGGTAGCTGGTGCTTTTGCCGCGCAGCAGGGTTTCAAATTCTTCGGCGTTCCACGGTGTGCGTGTGTCTGCCTTGGCTTCATTCATTGCATTGTTCACAGTTCAATCTCCATGCCGTCAAATGCCACCTCGATGCCGTGTGCAGTCAAGGTCTGGCGTTGCGGGCTACTGTCGTCCAGGATAGGGTTGGTGTTGTTGATGTGGATCAAAACTTTGCGCACATGCGCGGGCAATTTGTCCAGCCATTCGATCATGCCGTCGGCACCGGTTTGCGGCATATGACCCATGGAACGTGATGTTTTTTTAGACGCACCCAGTGCAATCATTTCGTCATCGGTCCACAAAGTGCCATCCACCAACACGCAATCGGCATGTTGCATGGCTTGCCACACATGCGGCTCCATCTGACCCAAACCGGGCGCATAAAACAGGGTTTTGCCGCTGGCTTCGTCTTTCACACTCAAGCCGACGTTGTCGCCGGGTTGCGGTTTGTCGCGGTGTGGTGAATAAGGCGGCGCGTTGCTGATCAGCGGCAAAGCTTCAAACTGCAAGCCTGACAACGCAGGCACATGGAATGCGGTTTGCAACTGCAATTCATGCCAGTCGATGTCACAGTAATGGGAAAGGACTTTGAACAAAGGGTTTCCGGTGCTTAAGTCTTCGCGAATCAGCGGGTGGCAATACAAAGGCAGCTTTTGGCGGTGCTCACGCAGCATCAGCAAGCCGGTGGTGTGGTCAATTTGTGCGTCCATCAGCAACACGGCGGCAATGCCGGTGTCGCGCAAGGCGCGTGCCGGTTGCAAGGCGGGAAATGCTTTGATTTGCTGCAACACATCGGGGGAAGCGTTGATCAGCAGCCAATCGGTGTTGTTGGCGGTCACGGCGATGGAAGACTGGGTGCGGGCCTGGTGGTGCTTGCTGCCGCCACGTACCGCGCTGCATTGCGGGCAATTGCAATTCCATTGCGGGAACCCACCGCCAGCGGCAGAACCAAGTACATGAATTTTCAACATAGCGCCGCTTTAAAAAAAAACCGCGTCAAGCGCGGAACATAAAAAACAAAGTGCAAAATAAAAAAGGTCTGTCGGGTTGCCCCGACAGACCACCGTCAAATTAACGGT
>CANNRV010000026.1 GCA_947508145.1 Comamonadaceae bacterium | reverse complement strand
TCCATGGCGTAACCGTGCGTGGTGTAACGCATGCTGCGGCCCTGCACCTCTTGGCGCTCCAGGCGGTAGCCGGGTTCGTTGGGCGGACGGTGCACGATGAAACTCATGGCCACGGATTCAACACCACGTGTCGAGTCAAACGCCATCAACCGGATGTAGTGGTTGGGGAAGCTCTTGCGGCAGTTGTTCACTTCCATCAAGACGCCTGCGGGGTCGTGCAAATCGAACATCGGCATGCCGTACATGTCCCAGTAGGTGTTGCGCGGGTGCACGTCGTCTGTGTATTCCACGCTCCATGCATAGCCTTTGTTCAAGCCATACTGGATTTGCATGCTGATTTCAGCGTCTGTCAGGTCAGGCAAAAAGCTGAACTGGCCTTGTGTAACTTTTCCGGTGGGGTTGCTCAACATAATGTGTTCTCCTCAGTATCAAGCGACGGTAGGTGTGACGGCATAGTCACTGCTGTCAGTGGATTGGTAATTGAAGCTGATGTCGCCCCAGGTGTCGAGCGCGGCTTGCAACGGCGAGCAGTTTTTCGCTGCGTTCTTCAAAATGGTCGGGCCTTCTTGCAAAATGTTTTTGCCTTCGTTGCGCGCTTTGACCATGGCTTCGAGTGCCACGCGGTTGGCCACAGCACCGGCTTGAATGCCTTGCGGGTGACCAATGGTGCCGCCGCCGAATTGCAGAATCACGTCGTCGCCGAACAAGTCGATGAGTTGGTGCATTTGACCGGCGTGGATGCCGCCTGAAGCCACTGGCATGACTTTCTTGGTGTCCGCCCAGTCTTGGTCAAAAAACAAACCGCGCGGCAAATCTTGTTTGGTGTGGCTGTCGCGGCAGACGTTGTAATAGCCTTGCACAGTCATGGGGTCGCCTTCCAGCTTGCCCACTGCGGTGCCGGTGTGCAAATGGTCCACACCAGCCAGACGCAGCCACTTGGCAATCACGCGGAAGCTGACACCGTGGTTTTTCTGACGTGTGTAAGTGCCGTGACCGGCGCGGTGCATGTGCACGATCATGTCGTTTTTGCGGGCCCAGTTAGCCATGGATTGAATCGCAGACCAGCCGATCACCAAGTCCAGCATGATGACCACTGAACCCAGTTCTTTAGCAAATTCAGCGCGCTCGTAAATGTCTTCCATGGTTGCGCCGGTCACGTTCAGGTATGAGCCCTTGACTTCACCGGTGACGGCTTGCGCTTTGTTCACGCCGTCCATCACATACAAGAATCGGTCACGCCAGTGCATGAAGGGCTGTGAGTTGATGTTCTCGTCATCCTTCATGAAGTCCAAACCGCCTTTGAGGCCTTCGTAAATCACGCGGCCATAGTTGCGACCAGACAAACCCAACTTAGGCTTGGTGGTGGCACCCAACAGCGGGCGACCAAATTTGTCCAAGCGCTCGCGCTCGACGATCAAACCGGTGGGCGGGCCTTTGAAAGTTTTGACATAAGCCACGGGAATGCGGATGTCTTCCAAACGCGCGGCTTTCAAGGGCTTGAACGAGAACACGTTACCGATGAGTGACGCGGTCATGTTGGAGATGGAGCCTTCTTCAAACAGAATCAGGTCGTAGGCCACCCACGCAAAGTATTCGCCGGGACGACCGGGCACGGCTTCTACCTTGTAGGCTTTGGCGCGGTAGCTGTCGCATGCGGTCAGTCGGTCGGTCCATACCACCGTCCATGTGGCTGTCGATGATTCACCGGCCACTGCGGCTGCGGCCTCTTCCGGGTCAACGCCCTCTTGCGGCGTGATGCGGAACAAACAAATGGTGTCTGTGTCCACGGGTGTGTAGTCGGGCATCCAATAGCCCATTTGCTTGTATTTCAATACGCCAGCGCTGTAGCGCTTTTTGGCGTCGGTGATTTGGGTGCTTGCGGTCATCAAAAAACTCCACGGTGTTGAAGGGATGGAAGGACTGTAAAAATTCCTGCACAATAAGTAAATTCATTAATTTTTGAAATTGAATTAAGGAAAACTTAATTGAAGAACGCCACCTTTCGCCAACTTCGGTTTTTCAACGCTGTCGCCCGCCACCTGAGTTTTGCCAAAGCCGCTGAACTCATGCACGTGTCCGCACCCGCAGTCACTATGCAAATCAAGGAGTTAGAAGCGGAAGTGGGCATGCCGCTGTTTGAAAGACAAGGCCGCAAAGTCAGTTTGACCACCACCGGCGAGTACATGCTTGTCTACAGCCGAAAGATGCTGGCCTTGCTCAAAGACGCCGAAGACGCGGCCGCCCGACTGCAACGGATTGAGACCGGCAATCTCACGATCGGGCTGGTGGGCACCACGACCTATTTCATTCCGGCGCTCTTGAACCAATTTTTGAAGGAGCACGAAGGCATTGAAGTCAAACTGCTGGTGGGCAACCGCAGAGAGTTGGTGCAGTGGTTGCAAAACAGCGAGGTGGACATTGCCATCATGGGCAAAGCGCCAGATGAACTGCCAACCCGCGCTGAACCGTTTGCGGCCAACCCGCTGGTGTTTGTGGCTTCACCCGAGCACCCGCTGGCCGGTGAATCCGGACTTCGCGCGGAAGACCTGCGTCAACAGTCTTTCATCGTGCGCGAACCGGGCTCGGGCACGCGCAATGCGATGGAAAGTTTTTTTGCGCAAGCCCGGATGCAGCCACGCTACAGCATGGAGTTGCAATCGAATGACGCGATCAAGCAAGCTGTGATGGCCAATTTGGGGCTGGGGTTTCTTTCACTGCACACCATTGCATTGGAGTTGCAAACTAAAAAGCTGTGTGTGTTGCAGGTTAACGGTGCCCCACTGGTGCGTGCCTGGAATGTGGTGCACCCCTTGTCTAAATTGTTATCACCTGCGGCAGAGGCATTTCGCTATTTTGTGTTGGAGCATGCCGAGACTGATTTGGCTGCACGGTTCGGGGAGCTGAGACAAGCGGGGGTTTGATCCTGAATAAAGCCGTAGTTAGGCGATATTGGTGCGGCTGGCGGGGATCGAACCCACGACCCTTGGCTTCGGAGGCCAATACTCTATCCACTGAGCTACAGCCGCATGCCTTGCATTGTAGGTGGCATCTCTTTGATTTCTTTCAGAGACTGATTTGTAAGCCAGATAGAAGGGGGTGGCTGGCTATAATTTGACTCTGTTTTTACATTCACTGAAAGTCACCATGAGCGACCAGCACGAAGAGCCACACACAGGCCCTGTCAAAACCCCCAAACAATTTCTGACCCTGGTGGTCTTGTCTTTTATCCTCCCGATTTTCATCATCATCGGTTTGGTCAACTACATCACATCACAAAACAAACCTGCGGCTGGTGCCAGCAATGTGGCTGAGTCCACCGCCGGTCGCATCCAAAAAGTGGGCACCATTCAAATCAAAGATGCCAACCGCTCGCTGAAAACCGGCGAAGAAGTGTTCAAAGGCCAATGCGCCGCCTGTCACGCCAGCGGTGCCGCCGGTTCTCCCAAGTTTGGCGATTCAGCCGCATGGGGCCCGCGCATCAAAACCGGTTACCCCGCGTTGTTGAACTCGGCGCTCAAAGGCAAAAATGCCATGCCCCCACAAGCCGGTGGCGAGCATGAAGATTTGGAAATTGGCCGCGCTGTGGTCTACATGGCGAATGCAGCCGGTGCAAAATTTTCGGAGCCTGTCGCTAAGTAATTGACAAAGCCCGCAGCTTCGGGCTTTTGACAAAGCCGTAAGTGCTTTCCAGTTCGCTGGACAGCACTTTTTTTTCGTCCCAGCGTTTCTCCTCCAAGGCCTGCGCTGCCAGCCAGACATCTTGGGAATGCACCAGGCCCAAACCTTGTGCTGTCAGCACATACACCTGACCGAGTTCATCCACAGCGCAATGCAATACCTGTTGCAACTCTGCGGCTGATGACCAAACGCTCAAGTCATCATGTATGCGCCAGACAAATGGTGCGGCTTGCAATTCCACAAACACGCGCTGCGGGCCGTTCTGAAAATACCACTGGCCGTCAACGTCAACCATGTAGTTGCGCTGAATGAACTCTATGAGCTTGAGGTGTTGCAGCTTGCTGCCTTTGGCTTGTGCAAACCCGCCCTGAGACTGAACCTGATCGTCACGCATATACCAGTCGCCGCGCATATCCAGTCCCAGCCAGCCATAGCAATGCGGCACATTCGGCCATTTCTGCATGGCTTGTTTGACCAGATCATCCATGCTTGTTTTGCCCGCTTGATTAATGCAGCACAGGCGGTAAAGCGTCCGAGCGTGCGTGTATTTCCTGCGGTGTGCCCGGGCTGGCGTGGTGCGCCACCATGCGCCAACCTTGCGCAGTACGCACGTACACATTGGTGGTTAATACATAGGCGGTGGCAGGTGCTTCGGGTAAGTTCAGCTCGATGCGCTCGACCAGGTTGTGCATGGCACTGGTCACTGTTTCTACTTTGCGCACATGTTCAGGCTGAGCGTTGATCACGCCGTTGCTGAACATGTTTTCAAACGATTGGCGGATATTGTCTATGCCCACCAGGCGCGGACCGCCCGGATGGACACACACCACATCGTCATCATCTGACCAACAGGCCATGAGTTTGTCGATATCGCCTTTTTGCAAGGCTTCGTAAAACGCAGCTTCGATCTCGTCAGCTGAACCGCCGACGGTGGCTGCTCGAAGCTTGGCTTTGGTCAAGGGCTTATTTGGTTTTGCGGAACTTGCGCAAGGCCGAGAGTTGCGCTGCGAATATGGTTAATTCGGCTTGCGCGGTAGCAATATCCACACTGGATTTGGCATTTTTCAAGTGCTCTTCAGCTGCTTTTTTGGCTGCATTGGCACGTTCTTCGTCCAAGTCTTTGCCGCGTACTGCGGTGTCAGACAAAACGGTGACGGAGTCGGGTTGCACTTCCAAAATGCCACCGGCGACAAAGACAAACTCTTCTTCGCCATCCGGTTTTTGGATACGCACTGAACCTGCGCGAATGCGCGAGATCAGCGGTGTGTGGCGCGGGTAAATGCCCAGCTCGCCGACTTCGCCGGGCAAGGCCACAAAAGTGGCTGGCCCGGAATAAATCAGCTCTTCGGCACTGACCACATCAACTTGTATGGTTTTCATGGGGCTTCCTTGTCAGGTGCGTGAGCAGCCCGTATCAAATTTTCTTGGCCTTTTCAATGGCCTCGTCAATCGTGCCGACCATGTAGAACGCTTGTTCAGGCATGTGGTCGCATTCACCGGCGACGATCATCTTGAAGCCGCGAATGGTTTCAGCCAAGGTGACGTATTTGCCGGGTGAACCGGTGAACACTTCAGCCACGTGGAAAGGCTGGCTCAGGAAACGTTGGATCTTGCGGGCACGGGCCACAGCCAGTTTGTCTTCAGGAGCCAGTTCGTCCATGCCCAAAATGGCAATGATGTCGCGCAATTCTTTGTAGCGCTGCAAAGTGCCTTGCACTGCACGCGCTGTGTCGTAATGGTCGTTACCAACCACCAAGGGGTCGAGCTGACGGCTGGTGGAGTCCAGCGGATCAACCGCTGGGTAGATGCCCAAAGACGCGATGTCACGTGACAACACCACGGTGGAGTCCAAGTGAGCAAAGGTGGTGGCGGGAGACGGGTCGGTCAAGTCATCGGCTGGCACGTAAACGGCTTGGATGGAAGTGATGGAGCCGACTTTGGTGGAGGTAATACGCTCTTGCAAACGGCCCATTTCTTCGGCCAGCGTAGGTTGGTAACCCACGGCGGAAGGCATACGACCCAACAGCGCAGACACTTCGGTACCGGCCAATGTGTAGCGATAGATGTTGTCCACGAAGAACAGCACGTCTTTGCCTTCGTCACGGAAAGATTCGGCGATGGTCAAACCGGTCAAGGCCACGCGCAAACGGTTGCCGGGAGGTTCGTTCATCTGACCGTAGACCATGGCCACTTTGGACTCTGGCAGGTTCTCGAGGTTCACCACGCCGGAATCGGCCATCTCGTGATAGAAGTCGTTACCTTCGCGGGTACGTTCACCGACACCTGCGAACACAGACAAGCCGCTGTGCGCTTTCGCGATGTTGTTGATCAACTCCATCATGTTCACGGTCTTGCCCACACCGGCACCACCGAACAAGCCCACCTTACCGCCTTTGGCGAACGGACAAACCAAGTCAATCACCTTGATGCCGGTTTCCAGCAGTTCTTGTGAGGGGCTGAGTTCATCGTAAGCAGGCGCTTTGCGGTGAATAGATGCAGTTTGTGTCTGGTCAACCGGACCGCGCTCATCGATGGGCGCGCCGAGCACGTCCATGATGCGGCCCAAAGTAGCTTTGCCCACGGGCACAGTGATAGCCGCACCGGTGTTGGTGACCATCAGGCCGCGACGCAAACCGTCAGAGCTGCCCAGCGCAATCGTGCGAACAATGCCGTCGCCGAGTTGTTGCTGTACTTCCAGCGTGAGGTTTGAGCCTTCGAGCTTGAGGGCATCGTAAATGCGCGGCATGCTTTCGCGTGGGAACTCGACGTCCACCACAGCGCCAATACATTGGACGATTTTTCCTTGAATTCCTGCGTGGGTCATTGCCTGAGCCATGATGATTTGCTCCAAAAATTAAATAGGGTTACACCGCCGCCGCACCAGCCACGATTTCGGACAATTCCTTCGTGATCGCTGCTTGACGGGTTTTGTTGTAGACAAGTTTGAGTTCGCCGATGACGCTGCCAGCGTTGTCGGTGGCAGCCTTCATGGCCACCATGCGTGCGGATTGTTCAGACGCCATGTTTTCTGCGACTGCTTGGTAGACCAGCGACTCGATGTACAGCTCAAGCAAGTCGTCGATCACAGCAGGTGCGTCGGGCTCGTACAAATAGTCCCAGCCGTAACTGCCAGCAGCAGTGGCTTCTTTGTGCATTTTTTCGTGCGACAAAGGCAACAGCTGTTCGATCACCGGCTCTTGTTTCATGGTGTTGATGAAACGGGTGTAGCACAGGTAAACCGCGTCAATCTTGCCTTCTGTGTACGCGTCCAGCATCACTTTGACCGGGCCGATCAGGGTTTCCAAATGGGGGGTGTCACCCATTTGGGTCAACTGCGCCAGCACAGGTGCGCCGATGCGGTTGAGAAAGCCCAAGCCTTTGTTGCCAATCGCAATGGTTTGCGGCGTGGCTCCAGCTGATTGCAAGTCTTTGAACTTTTGCGTCAAGGCGCGCAATATGTTGGTGTTCATGCCGCCGCACAAACCCTTGTCGGTGGTCACCACAATGAAACCGCTGGATCTAACCGTATGCAGTTTCATGAATGGGTGCACGTACTCCGGGTTCGCTTGTCCGAGGTGGGCGGCGATATTGCGTACCTTTTCGCTGTAGGGGCGAGCCGCACGCATGCGGTCTTGCGCCTTGCGCATTTTGGAAGCGGCCACCATTTCCATGGCTTTGGTGATCTTCTTGGTGTTTTCTACCGATTTGATCTTGCCGCGTATTTCCTTGCCGACTGCCATGAAGTGCTCCTTGCTGCTTGACGGCGGTTAGACGAAAGATTTTTTGAAGGCTTCGATGGCTTTCACCAACTCGGCTTCAGCGTCTTTGTCCAAGGCTTTGTCTTTTTCCATCTTGGCCAGTAAAGCAGCGCATTTGTCTTTCAAATGATGGTGCAGACCGGCTTCAAAATGCAGCACTTGCTTGACTTCGATGTCATCCAAGAAGCCTTTGTTGGCGGCGTACAAAGTAGCGGCCATCAAACTGATGGGCAGCGGGCTGTACTGGGCCTGTTTCAGCAACTCGGTGACGCGGGCGCCACGGTCCAATTGCTTGCGGGTGGCTTCGTCCAAGTCGGAAGCAAACTGCGCGAACGCAGCCAGTTCGCGGTACTGGGCCAAGTCGGTACGGATACCGCCGGACAAGCCTTTGATCAGTTTGGTTTGTGCAGCACCGCCGACGCGGGAGACGGAAATACCGGCGTTGATCGCAGGGCGGATACCGGCGTTGAACAACGAGGTTTCCAAGAAGATCTGGCCGTCGGTAATAGAAATCACGTTGGTCGGCACGAAGGCTGACACGTCACCGGCTTGGGTTTCAATGATGGGCAGCGCGGTCAGTGAACCTGTTTTGCCTTTGACTTCACCTTTGGTGAAATGCTCAACATAGTCTGCATTCACACGTGCTGCGCGCTCGAGCAAACGGCTGTGCAAATAAAACACGTCGCCAGGGTAGGCTTCGCGGCCGGGAGGACGGCGCAACAGCAAAGACACTTGGCGGTAAGCCACGGCTTGCTTGGACAAATCGTCATAGACGATCAGTGCATCTTGACCACGGTCACGGAAATATTCGCCCATGGTGCAACCGGAATAGGCCGATACGTATTGCATAGCGGCTGATTCGGACGCAGAGGCTGCCACCACAATGGTGTAGGCCATGGCACCGGCTTGTTCCAAAGCGCGCACCACGTTTTTAATGGATGAGGCTTTTTGACCGATGGCCACATAAATACAGGTCATGTTCTGACCTTTTTGGTTGATGATGGCGTCGATGGCCACAGCCGTTTTACCGGTCTGGCGGTCGCCAATGATCAATTCGCGTTGACCGCGACCCACCGGCACCATGGAGTCAATTGACTTCAAGCCGGTTTGCATAGGCTGGTCCACCGATTGGCGGGCAATCACACCGGGCGCAACTTTTTCGATCACGTCGGTCATCTTGGCGTTGATCGGGCCTTTGCCGTCGATCGGGTGGCCCAGGGCGTTGACCACACGGCCAATCAGCTCGGGACCCACCGGCACTTCCAAAATGCGGCCGGTGCACTTGACCGTGTCGCCTTCAGAGATGTGTTCGTATTCACCCAAAATCACTGAGCCGACAGAGTCGCGCTCCAAGTTCAGCGCCAGGCCGAAAGTGTTGTTGGGGAACTCCAGCATTTCGCCTTGCATCACATCGGACAAACCGTGGATGCGGCAAATACCGTCGGTGACGGAGATGACCGTGCCTTGGTTGCGCACATTGGTGTTGCCGGTCGAACCCTCGATACGGGTTTTGATCAGTTCAGATATTTCTGCGGGATTGAGTTGCATGACTCTTTCCTTCTTCCTATGTAAGGCTGATGTGCAAGAGCGGGATTGCTCAGGCGGTCAGCGCGACTTTCATTTGTTCCAGACGGGCTTTGACAGAGGTGTCGAGCACCTCGTCGCCGACCACCACGCGTACGCCCCCAATGAGCTCGGGCTCAAGCGCCACTTGCACATTGAGTTTGTGACCGAAGCGTTTTTCAAACACCTTGGTCAATTCATCCAGGGCTGCGCCCTCGATGGGAAATGCACTGTGCACCACCGCTTTGCGCACACCGCTTTGGGCATCCACCAGCGCATGGAATTGCAAAGCAATTTCAGGCAGCACAGACAAGCGACCGTTTTCCACCAGCGTGCCCAAGAAATTGACACCGGCAGGCGGCAGATTTTTGGGGCCGACTTGCGCGATCAAGTCCAGCACCTGTTGGTGACTGACCTTGGGATCGTGGGCAAATTGCTGCAAGCCAGGGTCGGCAGCGACCAGCGCCAGAGCATCCAGCCATTCAACGGCTTGCCCGGCCTGCGCTTTGACCACCTTGAACAAGGCTTCAGCGTAGGGACGGGCGATGGTTGCGATTTCAGCCATGGTGTGTTGTCCTCAAAGTTCTGCTTTGAGACGG
This sequence comes from Comamonadaceae bacterium, assembly GCA_947508145.1. Lineage (GTDB taxonomy): Bacteria > Pseudomonadota > Gammaproteobacteria > Burkholderiales > Burkholderiaceae_C > Limnohabitans. The sequence goes on along the minus strand of CANNRV010000026.1, from coordinate 7,084 downwards.
TTCAGCAAATCGGCATGCACACCGGCATTGACTTCCTTGCGCAGGATTTGCTCAGCACCTTTGACCGCCAACACCGCCACATGGTCACGCAGCAATTCTTTGCTTTTGAGCATGGCTTGTTCAGCCTCGGCATGCGCAGCAGCAATGATTTTGTTGGCTTCTTCTGTGGCTTTGTGTTTGGCTTCGTCGATGATGGTTGCCGCGCGGTGCTCAGCATCGGCAATACGGGCCGCCGCGTCTGAGCGGTTTTTCGCCAATTCGACTTCGACATGCTTGTGGGCATTGGTCAATTCGATATGCGCATGCTCCGCAGCTTTGAGGCCATGGGCAATTTTTTCAGCACGTTCGTCCAGCGCATTTGCTATCGGCGGCCACACGAATTTCATCGTGAACCAAACCAGAATGGCAAAAACGATCGCTTGAACAAACAGGGTTGCGTTGATACTCACGTCAACACCTCTCTATGGCGGTTAGAAGGATTACTTCAGGACGAAAGGATTGGCGAAGGCAAACATCATGGCGATACCAACGCCAATCAGGAAAGCCGCGTCAATCAAACCGGCCAGCAAAAACATTTTGGTTTGCAGTTCGTTCATCAACTCGGGTTGACGGGCAGCAGCTTCGAGGTATTTGCTGCCCATGATGCCGATACCAATACAAGCACCGATGGCACCCAGGCCAATGATCAGACCTGAGGCGAGTGCAACTAAACCAAGTACGTGTTCCATGAGAAGCTCCTAAGCAAGATGATGGAAGGTTGAGAAAAAGAAAACGGAAATCAATGCGCGTCGTGTGCTTGCCCGATGTAGACCAGGGTCAACATCATGAAAATGAAGGCTTGCAGTGCGACGATCAAAATGTGGAAGATGGCCCAGATGGAGCCGGCGATGATGTGACCAATGGGCAGCAAAATACCGCTCAAGCTCATGGCGGCGGCACTGCCCATCAAGGCGATCAACATGAAAATCAGTTCACCGGCGTACATATTGCCGAACAGTCGCATGCCGTGTGACACGGTTTTGGCGACAAACTCAATCATTTGGAAACCGAAATTGATGGGCCACAAAATAGGGTGTGCACCGAAAGGCGCGGTGGTGAGCTCGTGGAACCAGCCGCCAATACCCTTGATTTTGATGTTGTAGAACAGACAAATCAGCAAGACGGACACAGACATACCCAAGGTGGTGGATAAATCAGCCGTTGGCACCACGCGGAAGTAATGGATGCTGTGGTCAATGCCGGTCCACTCGAACACTTGGTGGAACAAATCGACGGGCAAAAAGTCCATGCTGTTGAGCAAAAAGATCCAGACAAACACGGTCAATGCCAAAGGCGACACCAATTTGCGGCTTTGGGCGTTGTGCACAATGCCTTTGGCTTGGGTGTCGACCATTTCAAACAGGATTTCCACCGCCGCTTGAAAACGCCCCGGCACACCGGAGGTGGCAACACGCGCGGCACGCCAAAGGACAAAAGAACCGATGAGGCCCAAGAGGACCGACCAGAAAATGGAGTCCAGATTGACGACTGAAAAATCAATCACGCCGCCCATAGGCTTGCTTTGAAGATGGGTCAGGTGATGACCTATGTACTCTCCAGCAGTCAGCGTACTTGTTTCCGACATATTCAACTCTTTACAAAGGGGTGGACGGTTTCTGTGCCGAACGGGGCTTGCCCCACACCAGCGCCAACCAATACACCTTCATCGTCACAATCAAGCCCGCCAACAAGGCAGGCCAACTTAATTCAGGCACCAATCTGGGCGCAAGGACCAGAAAGAGCACAGCGAAAATCCATTTCACACCTTGCCAAGCTGCAAAACTCATGGCTGCAGACATGGCATTGAGAGAAGCCACCGGTGAAGTCAAACCTCGGGCGAACAGCGCGCCAGGAATAATCACTGTCATTGCGCCGTAAAACCAAGATAACCAGAGCGTCCCGCTTTGAAACCACAACCCAATGACAGAAGCGCCTAAAACCGCCACCAGCAATTGAGCCGCCAACACCCGCCAGACAGATTGGGCTGGCTGGCTTTGCCGCCAAACCTGCGCCTGTTCTGCACTCCAGGGCTGAAACTCCTGCTCCTTGAGCGCGTCTTCTCCGTCTGTATCCGGGTGGGGATTGCTGCCAGAAGTTGCATTTGTCATGGTGATCCGCGACGCCCCTCCTGCAGCAAAGCCACTGATTGTAAGGTATCTTATGGGGGGTTTCCCGAATCTTTAATAAAAATCCCCTAGCCATGACACCAACCGCAGACAGTTTGATTGAATACCCTTGTGATTTCCCGATCAAGGTCATGGGGCTGAAGCAAGACGGTTTCATGCAAGCCATGTGCTTTGTCGCCCGCCAATTTGACCCGCAATGGCAGGAATCCTCGCTGGAAACCCGCGAAAGCAAAGCGGGCAAATACCTGGGCTTGACCCTCACTGTCAGGGTGAACAACCGCGAGCAACTCGACGAGCTCTACCGCACCTTGAGCAGCCACCCGATGGTGAAAGTGGTGCTTTAGTATTTATGCAGGTCGCGCCCACATATATATATAGAGGACGGCTGGACTACGCCTCTTGTCTTAAGGAGATGCAAGACTTCACCGCTGCCCGAGATGTTCACACGCCGGATGAAATCTGGCTGTGCGAGCACGCACCGGTGTTCACCCAGGGGCAGGCAGGCAAAGCCGAACACCTGTTGTCGATAAGCGACATACCGCTGGTGGCCAGCAACCGTGGCGGACAAGTCACCTACCACGGCCCGGGTCAGGTGGTGGCTTATGCGCTGATCGATCTGAAACGCGCAGGCTACTTCGTCAAAGAATATGTTTACCGCATCGAAGAGGCTGTGCTTAAAACGCTGGCACATTTCGGTGTCACCGGTCACCGTGTGGCTGGCGCGCCTGGCATTTATGTTCGCCCTGACGCACCGTTTGAACATGCCAGACTGCCGTCCCGACCACAGCATGGTCAACAACCGGCAGCCCCGGATTTCACGGGCCTGGCCAAAATAGCCGCGCTCGGCGTGAAAGTCAGCCGCCATTGCGCCTACCATGGGGTGGCGCTGAATGTGCACATGGACTTATCCCCTTTTTCGCTGATCAACCCCTGCGGTTACGCAGGTTTGGCAACCACCGACCTTTTTACAATCGGTGTCGATGTCAGCTGGCAACAAGCCGCTGATGTGCTGGGCAGCAAGCTTGCCACCTCTTTAATGCCCTAACCCCCAAGGTCGATATGACAGCACCCGTTACGCCAGACACCACTGCGGCTTACGACGCCAACGTAAAACAAAAATCTTCCGACAAAGTGTCACGCATTCCCGTGAAAGTCGTGCACACCGGCGAGACCTTGAAAAAGCCGGACTGGATTCGTGTCAAAGCCAGTTCACCGAACTCGCGCTTTGGCGAAATCAAAGACATATTGCGGGCCAACAAACTGGTCACCGTGTGCGAAGAAGCTTCGTGCCCCAACATCGGCGAATGCTTTGGCAAGGGCACTGCGACCTTCATGATCATGGGCGACAAATGCACACGCCGCTGCCCGTTTTGCGATGTGGGTCACGGCAGACCTGATCCGCTGGATGTGAACGAGCCGATGAATTTGGCGAACACCATCGCGGCTTTGAAATTGCGCTACGTGGTGATCACCAGCGTGGACCGAGACGATTTGCGTGACGGCGGCGCGGCGCATTTTGTGGAGTGCATACGCCAGACCCGCGCGTTGTCCCCGCTTACCCAAATTGAAGTGTTGGTGCCCGACTTTCGTGGCCGCGATGACCGCGCATTGAACATACTGAAAGAAGCGCCACCGGACGTGATGAACCACAACCTGGAAACCGTGCCGCGCTTGTACAAAGAAGCCCGCCCGGGCAGCGACTATGGGTTCAGTTTGAACCTGTTGAAAAAATTCAAAGCACTGTTCCCGCACGTCCCCACCAAAAGCGGTTTGATGGTGGGCCTGGGCGAAACCGACGAAGAAATACTGACCACCATGCAAGACATGCGTGACCACGGTATTGACATGCTGACCTTGGGTCAGTACCTGGCCCCCAGCAACCACCATTTGCAAGTGAAGCGCTACGTGCATCCCGACACCTTCAAGATGTTTGAAGAACGCGCTTATGCCATGGGGTTTTCACATGCAGCGGTCGGGCCGATGGTGAGGTCGAGTTACCACGCGGATCAGCAGGCGCATGCAGCTATGAATCACACGGATTGATATGCACAACGACACCCTCTCCGACTGGCTGCACGAACACGTGTTTGACGAAGGCAGCCAAGCGGCTGAACGTGGCACGCGCTTGGTGATGTGGATCACCTTGGCCATGATGTTTGTTGAAATATTTGCGGGTTGGTGGTTCAACTCCATGGCGCTGCTGGCTGACGGCTGGCACATGAGTTCGCATGCATTGGCCATCGGTTTGTCGGCGACGGCTTACGTGACGGCACGCACCTACGCACACGACCCGCGCTTTGCATTTGGCAGTTGGAAGATAGAAGTGCTGGCCGGGTTTGCCAGCGCGATTGTGTTGCTGGGTGTGGCGCTGATGATGGTGTTCGGCTCGGCTGAACGACTCTGGTTGCCGCAACCGATCGAATACGCCGAGGCGATTGCTGTCGCGGTACTCGGCTTGGTGGTGAACGTGGTGTGCGCATTGATTTTGGGCCGTGCGCACCACCACACTCAAGCGGATACAGATTCAACGCATGACAGCGCAGCACATGAAAAACCTCACATTGAAATCACCCGCTCGCAGCCACACGGCCACAGCCACGGCGGCCATCACCACGACTTGAATTTGAAATCTGCGTATGTGCATGTCATCGCCGACGCATTCACTTCGGTGCTGGCCATCGTCGCGCTGCTGGGCGGCTGGTGGTACGGCTGGTCCTGGTTAGACCCGGTGATGGGCTTGGTCGGTGCGGTGCTGGTGGCGGTGTGGGCACGCGGTTTGTTGGCCGACACCGGCAAGGTTTTGCTGGACAGGGAAATGGACCACCCGGTGGTGGTGGAAATACGCGCGGCGGTTGAAACCAGCCCGCAAACCCGCGTCACCGATTTGCACGTGTGGCGCGTGGGCAAGCAAGTGTTTTCATGTGCGCTGACCGTGGTCACGCAAGAGCCTGATCTGACACCGACCATGGTGCGTCAGCGTTTGTCAGTGCACGAAGAAATCGTGCACTCCACCATAGAAATTCACCGCTACCAACGCAAGGTTTAAACCTCACATCCAGTTGTTACACCGGGCTGTCTATGCGTATCCAGGTGGTTTTCAATTCGGTGTATTTGTCAAACGCATGCAGTGATTTGTCGCGGCCGACACCACTTTGTTTGTAGCCGCCAAATGGCACGGTGATGTCGTCTTCGTCGTACTGGTTGACATGCACGGTACCGGCACGCAAAGCCCGCGCCACGCCATGGGCTTTGTTGATATCACGGCTCCACACCGCAGCCTGCAAACCGTAAATATTGTCATTGGCTAAGTGCACCGCTTCGGCCGCGCTGTCAAAACCCATGACGCTGAGCACCGGCCCGAAAATTTCTTCACGTGCAATCGCCATGTCATTGTGTACACCGTCAAACAAAGTAGCTTGCACAAAATAGCCGCCGCTGTCCTGCATGACCCGTTCGCCTCCGGCCAGCAGGCGTGCGCCTTCTTGCTGGCCCCGTGCGATGTAGCCTAAGACTGTGTCCATTTGCGTACGGTCCACCAGTGCGCCCATCACCGTGGCTTCATCCAAAGGATGAGCCGGTGCGTACGAGGGCAGCAATTCGAGGGCGCGTTGTATGAAAGCAGGCTTTATGCTGTTTTCCACCAGCAAGCGCGACGGCGCATTGCAGCTCTCGCCTTGGTTGAAAAAAATGCTGGCCACCGAAGACTGCACGGCTTGCTCTAAGTCCGGGCAATCGGCGAACACGATATTCGGCGATTTGCCACCCAGCTCGGTCCAGGCGCGTTTCAAATTGCTTTGACCGGCCATCACATGGATTTGCTTGCCTACGCGGGTAGAGCCGGTAAAGCCTATGCCGTCCACGTCCATGTGCAAAGCCAGCGGTGTACCGGCCTCGGGGCCAAAGCCCGGCACCACGTTGAACACGCCGGGCGGCACACCGGCGGCCAATGCGAGTTCGGCTAAGCGCAAAGCGCTGAGCGGGGATTTTTCGCTGGGCTTTAACACCACGCTGTTGCCGGTGGCCAAAGCCGGAGCGATCTTCCACGCGGCCATGATCATGGGGTAATTCCAGGGCACGATGACGCCGACCACGCCCAGCGGTTCGCGCGTGATCAAGGCTAAGGCCTGTGCGGAAGTGGGCGCGATTTCGCCATACACCTTGTCTATGGCTTCGCCGTACCAGCGTATGCAATTGGCGGTGCTGTTCACATCCACACTGCGTGCATAACGAATAGGCTTGCCCATGTCGACGGTTTCCAGCCAGGCCAGCTCTTCGCGATGCGCGAGTATCTGTTCTGCAAAAGCGATCAATACCTGTTTGCGTTTGGCAGGCGGCAGACCGCGCCAGCGCTGGTCATCAAACGCACGGCGCGCGGCGTTCACGGCCAGATCGATGTCAAGGCTATCGCAGCGCGCCACCTCACACAACAGCTTGCCATCCAACGGTGAAACGTCATCAAAACGCTGCTGCTGCGCCGCCCAGCGGCGCTCGCCATCGATGAATGCGCGGCCATCAAGCAGGGCAAGTGGCGCGTCTCTGAAGCTGTGGCTCATGGGGAATTCCTTGGGTCAAAAAAAAACGGCCTGCGAGAGGCCGTCTTGTGGTCATTCCAGCATGTGAATGGTCAGAATGCAAACACCAGCGATGACAACACCGTCAGGCTGTCACGCTTGTAACCGCCGGAGGAGGCATCGTAAAACACCAGGCCGTCCGCCCCATCTGCACGCAATTCCATTTTGTACCAGGTGCCGGTGTTCCAGGTGCCGCTGTTGGCCGTGTGGTTAGGCGTGATCAGGTAGTTGAAACCAACGGACAAGGCGTAGCGGTTGACACCATTGTCAGAGTTTTCTACAGCCCAAGTGCCACTGCTGTTGGTCATGGCGGGTCCAAAACCGTTGTAAATGTCGCCAACGTTGATC
>CANNRV010000025.1 GCA_947508145.1 Comamonadaceae bacterium | reverse complement strand
TTCCGGATGGATCAGCCAACCGTGTCTTCAACCTAAAACAGCAGTCATACCAACTTCAGCGCGGCTGCCACAAAGCGGGCTTGAACAATCCGTTGGCCAGTGCCGTCCCCAGCAAAATCACCACCGCGCAAACCACCATGGTCCAAGTGATCAACTCGCCGAGCAACAACACACCGATCAGGTTGGCGAACAAAGGAATCAGGTAGGTCACGCTCAATGTGCGGGCTGCGCCGGTTTTGGCGATCAAGCGGAAATACAGCAAATAAGCCAGACCGGTGCACATGGCACCGGCCACCAACAGGCCCAGCCAGGCCATGCCATCCGGCGGGGTTGAAGGCCAGTAGTAAATGCCCGGCAGCAGCAAAGCCACGCAGGCGCCCAGTTGGCTGCCGGTGGCGGTGGCCATAGGCGCTATGCCTTTGAGGTGTTTTTGCGAGAACGCGGTGCCCAAGCCGTAACAGGTGGTGGCCAGCAAGCAAGCCAGAATCGCCCAACCGTTGCCGCCCGCTTTCATGGACAAGCCGCCGGGCATGCCGGCCGCCAGCAGGGCCACGCCGACAAATCCCAGCAGCAAACCCAATGCACGGGTGCGACCCGGGCGCTCGCCCAACCAAACCCAGGCGATCAAGGCACCGAACAAAGGCGAGGTGGCATTCAATATAGACGACATGCCGGTGCTGATGTACATCAGCGCGAAGGCATAACAGCTGAAGGGAATGGCAGAGTTGATGACACCCATGCCCAAAATCGGTTTCCAGTGTTTTTTCAATTCACCGGCATGGCCATTCAGCCAAAGCAAGGGAAACAAGACCACCAGTGCAATGCTGACCCGCAGCCAGGCGGTGGTCCAGGTGCCGAACTGTTGCGCTGCCATGCGCATGAATACAAACGACGAGCCCCAAATCATGCCCAGCAGTACAAACTCGGGCAGCCAGCGTTGCCAGCGCAACGCGGCAGTCACAACAAAGTGCCTTCAAGCTGCAATAAAGCGACTTTGCGTTCCAGCCCGCCTGCATAGCCGGTCAAGGCGCCGTTGCTGGCAACCACACGGTGGCAGGGCAGAAAAATACTCAAGGGGTTGCGACCGACCGCCATGCCGATGGCGCGTGCCGCTTGCGGCTGCCCCAGGTGTCTGGCGATGTCCGCATACGAGGTAAAACGGCCAAACGGAATTTGCGCCAATGCCAGCCACACTTTGTGTTGAAACTCGCTGCCGCCGTAGGGGCGCAGTGGCAGTTCAAATTGCTGTCTGCGACCTGCAAAGTATTCGCTCAGTTGTTTGCGGGCTTCGCACAGCCAATGCATATTGGGCCCCCAGCGCAAGTGCGACAGTGAAGGGATGTGGGCTTGGTGCTCAAACCAAGCGCCTTGCAAGCCGTGTTCATCGGCCACCAGTGTCATTTGTCCCAACGGTGTTTTGATGGGCATTTGCCATTGGTCTGGTGTGTGACTTAACTCGGCAAGGGCTTGAATCATGGGCATGTACTCGGTATATAAATCGGAACGTAATTGATCATAAAGGGTGAATTTAACCTGACTCTGACATGCCAAGCCTGCACCCTGCGGGACCTACAATGATTTCGCATGACATTCGACAAAGCCATCTTCAAAGCCTACGACATCCGCGGTGTCGTTCCCGCTTCACTTAACCCCGCTATCGCACTCGCCTTAGGACGCAGTTTCGGCACACAAGCCTTGGCTTGCGGCCAGACCCAAGTGGCTGTGGGGCGCGACGGTCGTTTAAGCGGACCGGAATTGGCGCAAGCGCTGATACAAGGTTTGATAGATGTCGGTATACAAGTGATTGATGTGGGCATGGTCACCACGCCGCAGCTGTATTTCGCGGCGCATACCTTGTGCCAAAGCGGCATACAAATCACCGGCAGCCACAACCCGCGCGACTACAACGGTTTCAAAATGGTGATGGCCGGTCGCGCTATTTACGGCGATGAAATACAAGGTTTGCGCCAGATGATGCAAGACGAATCCTGGCGACTGCAAACCGGCGGCGGTGTGCAACAGACCTCGGTGAACCAAGCCTACAGCGAGCGCATTGTCTCGGATATCAAACTGTCGCGGCCCATGCGCATCGTGGTCGATTCCGGCAACGGCGTGGCCGGGGCCAGCGCACCGGACATTCTGCGGGCCATCGGTTGCGAAGTCACCGAGTTGTTCAGCGAGGTCGATGGCCATTTCCCCAACCACCACCCGGACCCGAGCAAGCCCGAAAACCTGCGTGATTTGATCCACGCCTTGCACACCAGCGATGCCGAACTCGGGCTGGCGTTTGACGGCGATGGCGACCGCTTAGGCATCGTTACACGCGACGGCCAAACCATTTACCCGGACCGCCAAATGATGTTGTTCGCCCGCGATGTGTTGTCGCGCGTGCCCGGCGGCACCATCGTTTACGACGTGAAATGTTCGCAGCAACTCGCGCCCGCTATTCGCGCTGCCGGTGGCGTGCCGATGATGTTCAAAACCGGCCACTCGTTGATCAAAGCGCAAATGAAAGCGATAGCTTCACCACTGGGAGGCGAGATGAGCGGCCATGTGTTTTTCAAAGAACGCTGGTACGGCTTTGACGACGGCACTTACGCCGGTTGCCGCTTGCTGGAAATCCTCAGCCGCTACGCAGATGCCAACCAGGTGTTGCACGATTTGCCCACCAGCCAGTCCACGCCCGAGCTGAACGTGGCGTGCCGTGAAGGCGAGCCGCACCAAGTGACCGCCGACTTGCTGACACTGGCGAAAAACCACGGCCTGCCGTCGCCGCAGCACCAACCGGTGTTGTGCGACATCGACGGCGTGCGCATCGACTGGGACGATGGCTTTGGTCTGGTGCGCGCCTCCAACACCACGCCGGTGCTGGTGCTGCGTTTTGAAGGCCAGACCACTGCGGCTTTGCAACGGATTGAAAAAGACATGATGGCCTTGCTGCGCCAAGTCAAACCGGATGCCAAGGTGCAAGAGGCGGCGCATTGAGGCTGCTGGTCGTCAAGCTGTCGTCATTGGGTGACGTGATTCAAACCCTGCCGGTGCTGCACGACATACACAGCCGTTACCCAAACTGCAAGATCGATTGGGTGGTGGAAGAGGCGTTTGCCGATTTGCTGCGCACGGTTCCCGCCATCAGCAGAGTCATTCCAATCGCCCAGCGCCGTTGGCGCAAAACGTTTTGGCAACGCGAAACACGGGCCGCTTGGCAAGCTTTTTGGCATGAACTGCGAAGCGAAAACTACGATCTGGTGATTGATTTTCAAGGGCTGATCAAATCCGCCCGCGTGGCCCGCATGGCCGCGCTCACACCCGGCGGCTTCAGCGTCACTTACGCCAACCGCAGCGACTGGTGCGCTTATGAATGGCCGGTGCGCTGGCTGTTGCAACGCACGGTGCCCATGGAAAAAACCATACACGCGGTGGCGCGTTACCGCAGTTTGGCGGCGCGTGCATTCGGGCAAGACGCAGCGCAGTGGCTGGCAGATGCACCGGTGTATCCCTGGCCTGCCGTACCCGCAGCGCAGCCGCCTGTGGCTGTGTTGGCGTTTGGCACCACGCGTGCCGACAACCTGTGGCCAACAGAGGATTGGCAGACGCTGGGCCGGCATCTGTTGTCGCTGGGTTTGACGCTGGCCGTGCCGCAGTCGTCCGCCGCTGAGCAACAGTGGGCAGAGCAACTCGCGCAGTCGCTGGGTACGGGCTGTCAGGTCTGGCCGCGTATGCCATTGGCTGAATTAAAAACACAGATGGCCGCCGCCAAGCTGGTGGTCGGGGTGGACTCAGGCCTGAGCCATTTAGCCATTGCGCTGAACCTGCCGGTGGTGCAAATCTTTTCTCAGCCGCGCGTGGCACGGGCCGGTCCGGTAGGGCGCACTTACCAACAAGCGGTTGGCGGTGAGCACGCCCCGTCGGCAGACGAGGTGTGGCGCACCTGCCAACAGGTGTTAGCGGCAGCACCCGCTCGCCACAGCGTATGAGCATCGCGCGACTGATTTACTCAACCTTGATGCTGGCGCTGATGCCAGTGCTGTTTATGCGCGTGTTGTGGCGGGCCAGACGCGAGCCTGTCTACGGCCAGGCCATCGCCGAGCGTTTTGGTGTTTACCGCCTGCCGCCGCAGTCGGGCAGCGTGTGGATACACGCGGTGTCGCTGGGCGAAACCCGTGCGGTGCAAGAGCTGGTGCAGGCCTTGCGCCAAGCCCATCCGGGCATACGTTTTGTTTTCACACACGGCACGGCCACCGGGCGAGCACAAGGCCAGAGCCTGCTGCGCGACGGCGATGTGCAGGTCTGGCAACCTTGGGATGTGCCGTTTGCAGTGCAAAGTTTTTTGCAGCATTTCCAGCCGCGCTTAGGCCTGCTGGTGGACACCGAGGTTTGGCCTAACACCGTGGCGCTGTCTCAGTCGCACGGCTTGCCTTTGGTGTTGTTGAACGGGCGCTTGAGCGCCCGGTCGTTGCGCAAAGCCTTGGGTTGGTCTTCCTTGTCCAAGCCCGCTTTTCAAAGCCTGCATGCAATTTGGGCGCAGACCGCCGAGGATGCGGCCCGCTTTGAACAACTCGGTGCCCGGGTGCAAGCGGTCATGGGTAACCTGAAATTCGATGCGGTACCGAACCAGCAGTTGTTGGAGCGTGGTCTGAGCTGGCGCGCGCAATCAACTCAGCCCGTGGTCTTGCTGGCGATTTCACGCGAAGGCGAAGAGGCGCAGTGGTTGAAGGTCTTGTCTGATTACCCGGCTTACTTGCAAGGCGTGCAATGGTGGGTGGTGCCGCGCCATCCGCAACGGTTTGACGAAGTGGCGGCGCTGATGCAGGCAGCCGGTCATGGCTTGGTTCGCCGCAGCCAGTGGGGCGCTGGGTTGCCTGAACAGCCCTTGGCTGCGTCTGAGGCGATGGTTTTGGGCGACAGCCTGGGCGAGATGCCGTTTTACTTCGGCGCGGCCAGTGTGTGTTTACTGGGTGGCAGTTTCGAGCCTTTGGGCGGACAAAACCTGATTGAAGCCTGTGCCTGTGCCTGTCCGGTGGTGATGGGGGCGCACACCTTCAATTTCACCGAAGCCGCCAGGTTGGCGCTGGACAGTGGCGCGGCAGTGCGCGTGAAAAATATGTTGCAAGCTGTCAGCACAGCCCATGCCTTAGCCACCCACCAGCCGGAGCTGATGCGCATGCGTCAGGCCGCGCAAGGCTTTGCTACTCAGCACCAAGGCGCTGTGGTGCGCTGCCTGAGCTTGCTAAAGCCGATACTGTGAATCGGCTCAGGGTGTCAACAAGCTGTTGATGTTTTGCAGGTCTTCCATGTTCAGCACGCCGCTGACTTGACGCAGTTTGAGCAAACCGACCAACACGTCGTAGCGGGCTTTGGCAAGTTTGGCTTTGGTGTCATACAACTTGGATTGCGAATCCAGCACGTTGATGTTGATGCGCACACCGACGCTGTAACCCAGTTTGTTGGCATCCAGCGCGACTTTGCTGGATTCTTCGGCGGCTTCCAGCGCACTGATCTGGCTGATGCCGGACAACACGCCATAAAAAGCGCTACGCGTGCTCTGTGCCACGTTGCGCGAAGTGGCATCCAAGTCCGCTTCGGCTTTGAGCTTGAGCGACATGGTTTCACGCACCCGGTTTTCCAACGACCTGCCGGAATACAAAGGCCAGTTCAGCACCACGGCACCGGTGGCAACGCCGTATTTGATGTCAGTGGAAGCAGCATTGATCGCGCCATTGGAGTTGCTGTATGAGTAGCTGAGTTGGGCATCCACGGTGGGTTTGAGTCCGGCTTGTGCTTTGCGCACTTCCAGATCGGCAATTTCCAGCCCGGTGCGTAATTGCTTGACGGTCGGGTTTTGTCCTTCGCTCAGGCCCACCCAGGTGTCGACCCGGTCAGGCGTGGGTGCAATCGCTTTGGCATTGACCGCAACCGGTTTGGGGGACAGTTCCTGTTTGCCCACCAATTGGTCCAAGGCCATTTTCTTGACCCGCAAATCGTTGAGTGCGGCGATTTCCTGCGCCCGGGCCAAGTCGTAACTGGCTTGGGCTTCACGGGTGTCGGTGATGGTGGCAGTGCCGACTTCGAAATTGCGTTTGGCGGAAGCCAGTTGTTCAGCCACTGCCTTCATTTGCGCTTGGATGAAGGTGAGGTTGTCTTGGGCCGCGAGTACATCGAAATACGCTTGGCTTAAACGCACCATCAGGTCTTGCTCGGCGGCTTGCAACTGGGCTTGAATCTGGCGCATTTGCAATTCGGTTTGCGCCACTTCAATATTGGTGCCTGGTCTGTAGATTTGTTGAGTGCCAGTGACCGTGCCGGTTTGGTTGGTGTAAGAGTGGTTTCCGGGGAAAGACGAAGTAGAAGGTGTGGTGTAGCCGCCGTAGTTTTGATTGACGTTGGCGTTCAGGTTGACGTTCATGCCCAAGCGAGCTTGTGCTTGCAGAATTTTCAATCTGCTGGCTTGAACCTGTAGCTGTGCCGATTTGAAGCTGGCATCAAAGTCTTTGGCAGATTCGTACATCTCCACCAGACTTTGGCCCTGTACGGCACCTGAAAAGGCCAATGACATAGCCGCAATCAAGGGCAGGGTGCGAAACAATTTCATGGTCTTCCTTTGTGACTACAAATTAAAAATGGAACGCAGGTGTTTCAGCAAAGCCATGCAGCCTTGGAATCACCACGTCCCACAAAGCTTGGCTGTGGCCTTGGCCATCAGCTTGTTTCACCACACGCGTGGCGCACATCACCGGTTCTTCACCAATCACACCGAGCAATCTGCCGCCGGGTTTGAGCATGGCCAGCAAGCCGGCGGGCACTGAAGCCACCGAGCCGCCCAGCACAATCGCGTCATAAGCAGGGTGACTGGCATTCGATGGCATGCCTTCGCTGTGCACCAGCTTCACATTGCGGATGCCGCATTGGCTTAAGCGTTGTTGCGCCGGGGCGATGAAATCTGCGTGGCATTCCAAGCTGGTGACATGGGCACACGACATGGCCAGCAAAGCAGTCAGGTAGCCGCTGCCGGTGCCAATTTCTAAAACATGTTCATGGGATTGCAATTGCAGGTCTTGCAGCAAGCGTGCATCTACACGCGGGGCCAGGATGCATTCGCCGTGGGCCAGGGGCAATTCGGTGTCGCTATAGGCCAGCGCCTGAAACGCAGCCGGGACAAACAGATGACGGTCAACTTGGTTGAGCAAGGACAACACGTTCAGGTCCAACACCTGCCAGGTGCGGATTTGTTGTTCCACCATATTGAATCGGGCGATATCCGGGGTCATGTCAGTCAGTGTATTCATGGGATGTTTTGATTTTAGCCAGCGCGTTTGGGTGCGACAGGGGACTTGCCATGCCACAAGCGTTTCAGCCACTCGCTCAAATCATCGATATAGCAGTAGACCACAGGAACCACCACCAGCGTCAACAGCGAAGAAGTGATGACACCGCCGATCACCGCTTGTCCCAAAGGAGACCGCTGCTCCGAGCCTTCGCTGACCGACAAAGCCAGCGGCAACATACCAAACACCATCGCCAAAGTGGTCATCAAAATCGGGCGCAAACGCACATGGGCGGCCATCAGCAGCGCCTCGGTGCGGCCCAGCGGCGGCTCGCGGCTACCGTCGCCGCGCTCCAAACCCTCGCGGGCGCGAATGGCAAAGTCCAGCAACAAGATGGCGTTTTTGGTGACCAGGCCCATCAGCATGACGATGCCAATCACCGAGAACATAGATAGGGTAGAGCGAAACACCAGCAGCGCACCGACCACACCAATCAAGGTGAGCGGCAGTGCAGTCATCAAGGCCAGCGGCTGCAAAAAGCTTTTGAACTGGCTGGCCAGAATCATGTAGATGAACACAATGCCCATGGCCAAGGCCAGCAAGGCGTATTGGAAGGACTCTTTCATGCTCTTGGTTGAGCCGCCGAACTGGTAACGGTAGCCGTCGGGCAAGGCCAATTCGGACATCATGGTTTGAATGTCTTTGGAGACTTCACCTGCAGCACGTCCATAGGTGTTGCCGCTGAATGCCACTTCGCGCGAGAGTTCGCGCCGGTTCACCTGATTCGGCCCCACGCCTTCGCTGACCGTGGCGACTTGGTTCAAGCGCACATTGCGTGCATTGCCGTCGCTTGATGGCGCGATGCTGAACGGCAAGCGTTCCAAGTCATGCGGGTAGGTGCGCAAGCTTGGGTCCAGCCGCACTTTGACTTCGTAGGTTTGGTCGTTACCAGCTCGCCACACGCCGGTGGTCTGGCCGTCAACCAAGGTGCGCAACTGGGTGGCAATGCTGTTGACCCCCAAACCGAAATCCGCAGCCGCTTCGCGTTTGACGCTGATGTCAATCGTCGGTTTGTTTGGTTTGACGCTGGACTCGATGTCCACCAGCCCTTTGACATCCGATAGCTTAGTCATCACCACCGCAGCGATGCGCTCCAGCTCTGCCTGGTCCGGCCCGAGCAAGTAAAACTCAATTTGCTTGTTGCCGCCCACCGAGTCCAACAAACCCACATGGGTGACGGTCAAACCCGACATGGCCTTCAAACGCTCGCGTATCACCGGCGTGAAATCGTTGATATTGAATTTGCGCAACTGTCGATCTACCAGACGGAAATACACGTTGGCGTAAATTTTTCCGTTGGCGTTGCCAGTGTTGATGGTGGTCAGTGTGTACCGCACCTCGGGGTAACTGCGCAACATGGTTTCAACTTCTTTGGCCTTGGCTTCGGTGACTTGCAGCGACGAGCCCACCGGCACATAAAAAGTCACGCTGGCTTCTGAATAGTCGGCCTTGGGCACGAACTCGGTGCCCAGCAAGCGCACCATGAAGATGCTGCCAATGAAAATGCCCAGGGCCAACAGCACCGTGGTCAGCTTGTGCTTGAGCGCTATTTGCAACATGCGCTGATACACGTGACCCAGCCACACGGTGCCGTCTTCAAACCATTGCGTCACGCGACCCAGCGTCAGGTCGTACCAATTGCGTTTGCCTTTGGAAAAACCATCGCGGTGAATGCTGGGGTCGTGCCAGATGCTGGAGAGCATGGGGTCGAGGGTGAAGCTGACGAACATGGAGATCAACACCGCCGCCACGATCGTCAAACCGAATTCGTGAAAAAACTTACCAATGATGCCCTGCATGAAACCGATGGGCAAAAACACCGCAACGATAGACAGGGTGGTGGCCAGCACTGCCAAGCCGATTTCACGCGTGCCTTCCATGGCCGCGTTATAGGCCGTCTTGCCCATTTGCACATGCCGCACGATGTTTTCGCGCACCACAATCGCATCGTCAATCAGCAAACCAATGCAAAGCGACAAAGCCATCAGCGTCACCATATTGACGGTGAAGCCCAGTATGCCCATCACCCAAAACGTGCCGATGATGGCAATCGGCAGGGTGAGGCCAGTGATGATGGTCGAGCGCCAGGAATTGAGAAACAAAAACACAATCAATACCGTCAGCAAAGAGCCTTCAATCAGGGTTTTGCGCACATTGTTGACGCCGACGCGGATTTGACGCGAACCGTCGTAAATGGTTTGAAGCTTCACACCGGGCGGCAATTGCGATTGCATGCTCTCAACGGTTTTGGCCAGACCGTCCACCACGTCAATCGTGTTTTCGTCCTGCGACTTTTGCACCGACAACAACAGCGTGCGGTCGCCGTTGTACAGCGCCATGTTTTCCAGTTCCTGTGCGCCGTCGTTCACCCGCGCGACTTGCGACAAACGCACGATGCTGCCGGCCTTGCGGGCCACGATGATGTGGCCGAAATCTTCCGGGCGCAACATGCGGCCTTGCACCTGCACCACCCGGTCTTGTTGCAATGAGCGAATCGAGCCCACCGGCAGGTCCTGGTTTTCATTCGATACCGCTTCCACCACCTGTTGCGCGCTGATGCCCAGCGCTTCCATGGCCTGCGGGTTCAGGTACAAATTGATCTCGCGTTTGGTGCCGCCCACCAGCGTGACCGAGCCGACACCGCGCACGTTTTCCAAACGTTTTTTCAGCACCTGATCGGCCCAGTTGGTCAACTCGACATGGCTGGGCGCTTGCACACCTGCGGGCAAAGCACTGCTGTCTGGCACCACCGCCAAAGACCAGATCGGGCGACTGGCGGGGTCAAAACGCAGAATGCGCGACTCTTTGACTTCGGTGCGTAAAAACGGGTGCACGTTAGAGACTTTTTCCCGCACATCGTCTGCGGCTTTGCGACCGTTGATGCTCAAGTCAAATTCGATGATGATCACCGACAAACCTTCGTAACTGCGCGATGTCAGCGCATTGATACCGGCGGTGGAGTTGATCGCTTCTTCAATTTTTTTACTGACTTCGCTCTCGACAATTTCAGGCGAAGCACCCGGGTATTCGGTGGTCACCACCACGGTGGGCAAATCGATATTCGGGAACTGGTCTATCTTTAAGCTTTGGAATGAGAACAAGCCCAGCACCACCAGGGCGAGCATCATCATGGTGGCGAACACCGGGTTGCGCAAACTGACTTGGGTGAACCACATGGCTGTTCAGGGTTTGGTGGATGGAACGACGGCAGCGGCAGGTGGTGAAGACCCCGCCATGCGCAAACCCAGGCCTTCACGCAACACACCGGTGCGGGCAGACAGCACTTGCGCATCGGCGGGAAGGCCTTTGACCTCGACCCAGACCTGCGACGCATCGCCTCCGGCCAGCACACCGCGTTCGCCTAAGCTCACCGCTTGGTGCATCACCCGGCCATTGACCATCAATTGCACATAAGGCTGCGGTTTGTCGGTGCGCACTGATTCCAAAGGCAAGGCCGGTACCTGACGGCTGCTCAGTTCCAATTGCCCCTGGCCATACAAGCCCTGACGCAAGCCCGTCGCTTTTTGCAAACGCAAATACACCAGCACACTGCGGCTGTTGGACTGCACATTCGGATTGATGCGTTGAACCTGAGCGTACAAAAGTCGCTCAAGTCCTTCTAAAGTGAGTTGCGCTTGCTGGCCCACGCGCACATCCATGGCATCTGCCGGACTCAGTGTGGCTTCGAGTTCCAAACTGCTCAGGTCAACAATGTCCACCAATTTTTGATCGACGGCCACGCGCTCGCCCGGTTGCGCCAGACGCGCTGCAATTTGGCCGCTGATGGGCGAGAGCAACACCGCGTCTTCCAATGTTTTGCGAGCCACATCGGCAGCAGCTACAGCGGCGTTGTAAGTGGCGCGTGCGCCGGTTAATGTGGCTTCAGAGGTTTCGAGTGCGGTTTTAGAAATAAAGCCCTGGTCTACCAGTGCTACGTTGTTGTTGAACTGTCGCTGTGCAATATCGATTTGGCTTTTCGCGGCATCGGCTTGTTGTTCGGCTTGACGCAGCTTGCGTTGGAATTCGGTGGGGTCGATTTTGGCGATCACCTGACCGGCTTTCACCGTGTCACCTTCACGCACTTGCAGGCTGAGCAATTCACCGGCGACACGGGCTTTCACCGTCACACTGTTCAAGGCTTTCAGATTGCCCGACACCGGTAGCGTGCGTATCAGCGTTTGGGTGTGGATTTGGCTGACATCGGCGGGGAGCAACTCCACCACCGTTTGCGCCACAGGTGCGGTTGTGGTTGGCGCCGCTGCTGGAGCCGCCGCCGGATCTGCGCTGCGACGCGATTGCCAATAAGCCGCACCGCCTGCCAACAGCGCTATCAACAGCAGCCAAGTGAGTTTGGAACGCAATTTCATCTAGTCATACTCCGCGACCGGGGACACAAAAATCATTTGGACAACCAGCCATGCATCAAGGCATCTACATGGTGACGCAAAAACGTTTCAGGTTGAAACATCGAATACGCTGTGCACGCGCCTAATGAGTGTTTCCACATGCTTAAAAAAACCACCACCGATACCAAACTGAACACCGCGTTATCGGTGTCAAAGCTTTTGAATTCGCCGCTGTCAATACCGCGCTGCAGTATCTTCTGAAACATAGCATGGCCAGGGCGTATCACCTCGGCTTCATAAAACTGAACCACATCGGGAAAGTTAGACGCTTCACTGGTGACCAACTTGGTGATACCGCTGGCCGTCGTGTTGCCTATGCGCTCCCACCAGGACTGCATGGCGTAATGCACCATATCGACGGTGCTGCCTTGGAACTCATCAAACTCTTGATTCCAGGCAGGGAAGTGGTCGGCCAGGTTGCGGCGAATCACTTCTTTGAACAAATCTTCTTTGGAATTGAAATACAAAAACAGCGTGCCTTTGGAGACACCAGCCAGCTTCGCCACTTCTTCAACCCGGGCTGCTGCAAACCCCTTTTCAACAAACAGCGACAGCGCGGCATCCAGCAACTCTTGCGGACGGGCTTCTTTGCGCCGTTCACGCTTGTGCGCTGTCGCGGGTTCGTGGGTGAGGGAAGAGGTGTTAGGCATATTAATGACTGGCTGGTTAGTAATGTAACCGCAGGCAATGGTGGGGTCAACGGACCTGGTATCCGTTCACGTCATCACCAACCCCAACCACTCACGCAGCACCCAATAACTGTGTCGCAAGCCGTTGGCAGAGGGCAGATAGTCGTGGGGCAAGTTGACTGGCGGTTGTAAATAGCCCATAGGCGCGGGGGTGACCGTAAAACCGGCTTGCTCAAAATTGCGCTGACTGCGTTGCATGTGCCAATCATTGGTCACCAGCAAGATGCGTTTTTTATCCAGCGGCGACAGCAGCGCATAGGCGAATGATGCGTTTTCGCGGGTGTCGCGCGACTGCTTGTCCAGCCACTGCAGCTGCAAACCGAAGTCGCGGTTGAATGCGCGGGCAGCCACTTCGGCTTCGCTGTCTGTTTGGGTGGATGTTGAAGTCCAACTTTTGCCGCCTGCATAAAGCATAGGCAGTTGTGTGCGTTTGGCCAGATAAGCCGCGTAGACCACGCGTTTATATGCGGTATCTGTCAATTCTTCATTGCCGAACTCAGGCGCAAACTGGTCTACGCCACCGCCCAACACCACAATGGCTTGCGCTTTGTTGGCATCCTCAGCACTGAGGGGCGCATACGTGTTCAGCAACACATGGTTCAAACCATAGGCTGTGGCTTCGCAGGACAGCACCCACAACATGGTGGTGCTGGTCAGCACCAATGTCCAAGCCAGTCGCCGGGACCTGCGGGCCAGCAGGCAAGCCGCAAATAACAAGACAGCCAGTCCGCCGGGTGGCAGCACCAGGCTGGTCAGAATGGGTTTGAGTTCACCAAGAGAAAACATGGTTTTGAGTGTCCCACAGAAGTTTGCGAGGTATTTAGAACTAAAAGGGCGTAGAAGCTGAAAGTCTGGCTAAGATGCTTGCATGACTATTACAAGCATCACATTAGGCGGCGGTTGTTTCTGGTGCACAGAAGCAGTGTTTCAACGGGTGCGAGGCGTGCAGCATGTGGAGTCCGGTTATTGCAATGGTGTGAACGATACCCGCCCCAGTTACGAGCAAGTTTGTCGGGGCGACACCGGTTTCAATGAAGTGGTGAAGCTTGACTATGAAAACGAAGTCATCTCGCTGCGGCAGTTGTTGGAAATCTTTTTTGGCATGCACGACCCGACCAGCTTGAACCGACAAGGCAATGACACGGGCACGCAATACCGCAGTGGCATTTACTACACCGACAAAGCAGACCAGGTGGTGGCCACGCAGTTCATTTCTGAAGTGACGGTGCGCGGTGACTATGACCGCAATATCGTCACCGAGGTGTTGCCCTTAACGCGTTATTGGCCAGCCGAGGACTACCACCAAAATTATTTCGTCAACAACCCGGACCAAGGCTATTGCACGTTTGTGGTGGCACCCAAGGTGCGCAAGGCGGGCCAGCATTTCAGCGAATGGCTCAAGCCCTGAGTTGTTGTTAAGGGGCCAGTCGCTGCATCAGCCACTGGCCGTCGTTCAATGTGTATTGCAAGCGGTCATGTAAGCGTGCGCCGCCGCCTTGCCAAAACTCCCACGCATCAGGCACCAAACGGTAGCCGCCCCAGTGCGGCGGGCGCGGTGGTTGTTGGTCGAACTTATCGCCATAGTTTTTTAATTCTTGTTGCAGCCATTCGCGTGACGCGATGGTCTGGCTTTGCGGGCTGGCCCAAGCGCCAATGCGTGAGGCCAAGGGGCGCGAGTGGTAGTAAGCATCGCTGTCGGCTTCGCTGATTTTTTCGACGCGGCCTTCAATGCGCACCACGCGTTCCAGCTCTACCCAATGAAATTGCAGCGAGGCAAACGGGTTGCCTGCGAGTTCGCGGCCTTTGCGGCTGTCGTAGTTGGTGAACCAGACGATGCCTTGCGCGTCATAGCCTTTGATCAGCACGATGCGTGTGCTGGGCCGCAAGCTGGAAGACACGGTGGCCAGCGTCATCGCGTTGGGCTCAGAAATTTCAGCGGCGATGGCCTGGTTCAGCCACAGCGTGAATTGGTCTAAAGGGTGTTTGGCAGCGTTGGCTTCCAGCAGTTCAGCATGCTGGTAGTTCTTGCGCATGTCGGCAAGCGAGGGTGTATTCATAAGACCTGATGGGTGACAAACAGGTCTTGATCTTATTCCTTGACCGCGCCGGTCATGCCGGAGACGTAGTGTTCAACGAAAAACGAATAGAGCACCGCCACCGGCAGCGAGCCCAGCAATGCACCCGCCATGAGCGAGCCCCAGTGGTAGACATCGCCTTCCACCAACTCGGTGACCACGCCCACCGGCACGGTTTTCACCTCGGAAGAAGAGATGAAGGTGAGGGCGTAAATGAATTCGTTCCAAGACAAGGTGAACGCAAAAATACCGGCGGATATCAAGCCGGGCACCGACAAGGGCAGAATGATTTTCCAAAGAATTTCAAACCGGGTTGCCCCATCGATCAATGCACATTCCTCCAGCTCAAACGGAATGGAGCGGAAATAGCCCATCAGCAACCAGGTGCAAAACGGAATCAAGAACGTGGGGTAGGTGAGTATCAAGGCCCAACGGGTGTCAAACAAACCCAGTTTGAACACGATGGTGGACAAGGGAATAAACAGGATGGACGGCGGCACCAGATAGGCTAGAAAAATGCCCAAGCCCATTTGACGCGCGCCTTTGAAACGCAAACGCTCGATGGCGTAAGCCGCCAGCACCGCACACACCAAGGACACCACAGTGGCAATGACGGAAATGAACACGGTGTTCCACAGCCATTCGGGGTAGGCGGTTTTGAACAGCAGTTTGTGGAAATGCTCTAGGGTGGGTTGAATCACCCAAAACGGGTTGCCGTCGCGGGACAAGAGTTCGTTGTTCGGTTTCACCGAGGTGATGACCATCCAATAAAACGGAAACAGCAACACGAACACAAATATCGCCATGGGGATGTACACGGTGACCCAGCGGCTACGCACCGTGTCCAGGTAGGACATGCCTTGGCTGTCGTCTTCTTCTGTAGCGCTCATGCGTCGCTGCCCCCTTGTTGCCAGGCGCGGCGTTGCAACCCGAAGTAACTGAACAAAATGGCGGCCAGCAAAAACGGCACCATGGCAATGGCAATCGCCGCACCTTCACCCAGTGCGCCGCCGGAAATAGCGCGTTGGAAAGACAGCGTGGCCATCAAATGCGTGGCGTTCAACGGGCCGCCGCGCGTGATGACGTAAATGAGTTGGAAGTCGGTGAACGTGAAAAGAACCGAGAAGGTCATGACCACCGCAATCATGGGAGTGAGCAGTGGCAGCGTGATGTGTTTAAAGCGCTGCCAGGCAGTGGCACCGTCAATCGCTGCGGCTTCATACAGCGAAGGCGAAATGGTTTGCAAACCGGCCAGCAAAGTGATGGCGACAAACGGCACGCCGCGCCATACGTTGGCGGCCAGCACAGAAAAGCGTGCGTTCCACGGGTCGCCTAAAAAGTCGATGTAATGGTCTATCCAACCCATCTTGATCAGCACCCAACTGATGATGGAGAACTGCGCGTCATACAGCCACCAAAAAGCCAGCGCCGACAAAGCGGTGGGCACGATGTAAGGCAGCAAAATGACAGAACGGAAAAAAGTTTTGAATGGCAGTTTTTCGTTCAGCAACACGGCCAGCCACAGGCCTAAAAAAAACTTCAGCACGCTGGCGATGAAGGTGTAAAAAATGGTGTTGAACAAAGCCAGCCGGGTGACCGAGTCTTCCCATAAAAACTCGTAGTTTTCCAGGCCGATGAATTCGCCGCCGCGACCGATTTTGGTGTCGGTGAAGCCCAGCCAAACGCCCAAGCCCAGCGGGTAAGTGAGAAACAACACCAGCAAGATGGTGGCCGGTGCCATGAACACCAGGCCCAGACCATTGCGGCTGTTTTGGAGTTTTTGCAGCATCAGGATTTGTAGTAACGCTCGGCGCGTTTTTGCGCACGTTGGGCGGCTTCAGCCGGTGTTTTAGAACCCGATGCGGCTTCGGCCACCATATTGCTGACGATGAAGTCGGCCATGGCTCCGGCGGACGCATAACCCAGTTGACCGGCATAACCGGCGGGACGCATGTTTTTGGTCGAGTCGCGGTAAGGCGTGTGCTTTGGGTCCACCGTCCAAATGGGGTTTTTGCTGTAAGCCGCCAGCGGGTGTGACACATAACCGCCACCGCCTTGCAGCCAGGCATCGTATTGCTCGGCTTCCATCATGAAGCGCAAAAATTCTTTGGCTGCGTTCGGGTACTTGGTGTACTTGAAGATCATTTGGTTAAAGAACAAATGGTATTCAGTGGGCACACCCACCGGGCCGACGGGGAAGGGTGCGTGTTGAATGTCGGCGGCGATGGCTTTGACGGCGGGGTTGTCTGAATTTTTGGCGGCGTAGTAAATGGAAATGCCGTTGTTGGTGACGCTGAGCTGGTTGTCTAAAAACGCTTTGTTGTTGTTTGGGTCCAGCCAGGACAAGGTGCCGGGGATGAAGGTTTTGTACAACTCGCGCGCGTACTCAAGTGCTTTCACGGTTTGCGGGCTGTTGATGGTGACCTTGTTGTTTTTGTCGACGATGGCCCCGCCAAATGCCCAGATCAGCCAATGCGTCCAACCGCTGTCGCCCGTGGCATTGCCCAGCGCCATGCCGCCGGGCGTACCCTTGGCGTGCAGGGCTTGAAACAGTTTCAAGAAACCATCGGTGTCTTTGGGGAAGGTGCTGAACCCGGCGGCTTTCACTTGGCTTTGCCGGTACACGATGATGGCACCGCTGGCACCCAGCGGCACGCCTATCCATTTTTTGCCGTC
>CANNRV010000024.1 GCA_947508145.1 Comamonadaceae bacterium | reverse complement strand
GCGTATTGCGCAGGTGATTGATGAAGACGGCGAAATGATGAAGTGCGTACAGCAGCTCATCGTCGCTAACTTGCACGGCCACCCTATGCCATTGGTGATTGAAGCCGCCCGATCGGTGATCAACCACCATAACCAGCCGTCGTTCGGCGAAATTTTTGACGGCATGCGAGGCAAATAAACATGGCTGACGAAGAGGCCAAGCCGCCAACCGACGCTCAGGCCGCGCCCGACACGGATGCACCGACGGACGCTCCCGCAGACGCAGAAGCACCTGCGGCGGCGCCGGAGGCTGCTGCCGAAGCGCTGGCACCGGTCATCATCATCAAGAAAATGCCCGACGGGCATGGCGGTGCACACGGCGGTGCCTGGAAGATTGCGCTGGCCGACATGATGACCGCCATGATGGCCTTCTTCTTGTTGATGTGGTTGCTCGGTGCCTCTAACGCTGACCAACGCAAAAGCATTGCCGACTATTTCAAACCGACCTCACACAGCTTGACACCGGTGGGCCAGCTCGCCGGTTCTAACGGCGTGCTCGGCGGTCGTTCCATCATTGACCCGGATGCGTTTCCGTACGCGATGCGACAAACCGGTTTGCTCGAGCGTTTAACGCCCAAATCCGAAGGCGGTCCCAACCCGGACACCGACCCCGGACCGGAGAATGAAAACGAAGCCAAAGACCCCAGCTCCGGCAAGGGTGAGGGCAAGAGCAATGGCGAGGGCGGCAACGACCCTGACAAGCTGACCAAAGCGCAGAAAAAAGAAATTGCCGAACAGCAGGACACAGAAAACTTTGAAAAGCTGGAAAAAGAAATCAAAGAAAAACTGTCTGAGAACAAGAAGTTCGAGCAGATCAAAGACCAGGTGTCGATCAGCCGTGACAAAGAAGGTTTGCGCATTGAGATCATCGACAAGGCTGACTTTGCGATGTTCCCAAGCGGCGGTGTAGGCATGCAAGGCAAGGCCGCAGCATTGATTGGTGAAGTGGCCAATTCGCTGGCAGACATGCCCAACAAAGTGGCTATTCGTGGTCACACGGATGCGGTGCCGTTCCAAAACCCGGATGGCAAAAACAACTGGACCTTGTCTGCCGAACGTGCCGAAGCCACGCGTCAGCTGTTGCAGAAAAAAGGCATCAAGGAAGACCGTTTCACCCGCATTGAAGGGGTGGCCGACACCGATCCGTTCAATCCGAAAGACAAGTTCGATCCGCGCAACCGCCGTATGAGTATCACGGTGTTGAATCAGGATCCGAAGTAAACATACCTGCACGCTGCGCCTATTCGGGGCGAGCAGAAATATGCTGTACATTGTCCGAAATGTGTATATACTTTTCGGACAATGAAGCGCTATGTCCAACTCGAAATTACCCCTTAACTCGCAGGTGATGGATCGAATCACCCTAGGACCGGACACAAAAGTGTGGACGCCGGGGGATTTTCTCGACTTAGGAAAACGGGATGCCGTTGACAAAGCTCTACAAAGATTGGTGGGAAGCGATGCTCTTCGCAGGGTTGATCGCGGCCTCTATGACAAACCAAAAATGAACTCCCTGACGCATCGCCCCACCCCGCCAGACTATCGAAGTGTTATTGATGCAGTCGGCAGGCGTGATCAAGTGCGCATTTTGATTGACGGAATGACCGCCGCCAATGATCTGGGCTTGACCAATGCTGTACCCGGACAAGTCTTCGTGCACACCGACGGTCGCTTGAAATCAATCAAACTAGACAACCTAACCGTTCATTTCAAAGTAACTGCACCGAGCAAGCTGTATTGGGCTGGTCGACCAGGCATGAAGATCATTCAATCACTTTATTGGCTCAAAGATGCCATACGAACAAGCTCAACTGAAGATCAAGACATCATTCAAATCAAACTATCTCGTGTGCTTCAAGACCATCAGTCCAAAGCAATCAAAGATGATTTGACAAGGGGAATGAACACCGTACCTGTCTGGATGCAAAAGTGGCTCAAAAATCTACTCAAACAGTCGCAACATGACCCCACAGGAGTAGTCACTTGAATCCCGATTTCCTGAAAGTCATCAGCGCATCCGAACAAGATCGGCAAGGACTGTTTCTGACAACTGCCAATCGACTGGGTACGCCAATACAAAATGTTGAGAAGGACTTTTGGGTCACGTGGACGTTGGATCTGCTGTTCAACGGTCGCCAAGCATCTGAACCTCGGCTGTTGTTCAAGGGTGGCACTTCATTGTCCAAAGCCTACGGATTGATTTCCAGATTTTCAGAAGATATTGACATCACGGTCTTCAGGGAAGACATTGGCCAGCATATCGAAGTCGGAAATTTGGAGGGCGTGTCCAAGAAAAAGCAAGGACAACTTCTTGAAAGAATCAAAGGAGCTTGTCAAAGCTATGTCCAAGGCCCACTTCTCAGCCGCCTAAATGAACAGATTCAGGCAGTTTTCGGCGAAGCAGGCATTTCAATCACAGACCCGGTCGTCATCATTGACCCAGATGATCCAGATCAGCAGACATTGCTTGTTCGCTATCCAGCTGTCAATGCAGAGCCCAACAGCTACATCAAACCGACAGTCAAAATTGAAGCGGGTGCAAAGTCGGCCTTGGATCCGCACAGAGATGTCGCAGTCAAACCTTACCTTTGCGATGATCTACCTGGCATGGATTTAGTTGTTCCCCATGTCGTCACGATTGATGCTGAGCGAACTTTTTGGGACAAAGTCGTCATCCTGCATGGCCTTCGCAAATGGCATGACAACCGGGGTGAAGTTCGACAACAGGGAAATCGCGTCTCGCGACATTACTACGACCTCTACAGGCTATTTAACTCAGAAACAGGTGCAAGCGCCATAAAGAATCCTGGCTTAGGTGCTGACTGTGTTCGTCATGCCCTGATGTTTTTCAATCGCCCAGACTACGAATTACGCAGTGCGCTAGAAAACGCATTTGCGATCATGCCAACCGCTGGAATGGTTGATGAACTCAATCGAGACTATCAAGCCATGACGGGAATGGTGATTGGTGAAGTACCTGATTTTTCAGAAGTGCTGAGTTCAATCGCGAAACTTGAAAGCCAGATAAATGCTTAAGCAGTCCGCAACTCGTACTTGTTGATTTTTTCAATCAAGGTGGTGCGTTGCAGGTTCAGCAACTTGGCGGTGCGAGACACATTGCCTTGTGAACGCTCAAGTGCTTGTTCAATGATGTTGCGCTCAATCTCGGCCAAGCGGTCTTTGAGCGACATGCCTTCTGGCGGCAGGTGCGGCATGCCTTGGGCCAACATGATGATGCTCTCCACCTCGTTGTCCTGCGGTTCGGGCTGGTCCACCAGTTGATCAGATGCCATTTGCATTTCGGCCAGCACTTCGGGCGGCATGGTCATGGACTGTGCCACCGCCGGGCCATTGCGTTCAAGCAATTCGATTTGCAGCGGGATCAAGCCTTTGGGCAACAAATTGGCCGGGATGGCACGCAGGTCCAGCACCTGACCGGCATACAGCGTGCTGAAGCGGTCGATCAGGTTGCACAGCTCACGCACATTGCCTGGCCACGGGTAGTTGACCAGCGCGTCTAGAAATTCAGCCGAAAAACGCACTGCGCTGTTGTTGCCGAGTTTGTAGTGCTCTGCGTAAAAACGCAGCAACTCGGGAATGTCTTCGCGGCGTTCGCGCAAGGGGGGCGTGACCACGGGCAGCACGTTAAGCCGATAGTACAAATCCTCGCGGAAACGTGTGGCTTGTATTTCGGCTTCCAAATCCCGGTGTGTGGCGGCAATGACACGCACATCGATAGGAACCTGCCGTGTTGCACCCACCGGGTCGATCAAACGCTCTTGCAACACGCGCAACAACTTCACTTGCATGTCCAGCGTCATGTCGCCGATTTCATCTAAAAAGATCGTGCCTCCGTGGGCCAGTTCGAAGCGGCCGATGCGGTCTGCCACAGCGCCGGTGAACGAACCTTTGCGGTGACCGAAGAGTTCACTTTCGAGTAGTTCTTTGGGTATGGCTGAGCAATTAATAGGTACAAATGCGCCACCTGCACGGTCCGATTGCTCATGCAGCGAGCGCGCCAACAGCTCTTTACCGGTGCCGCTTTCACCGGTGATGAGCACTGTGGCGTTGGAGTTGGCGATGGTGGTGACCAAGCGGCGCAAAGCTTGCGCAATAGGGCTGGTACCGATGAAAAAGGATTGCGACTTCATGCAATGCAGATTGTCGCTGATGCTCAGGTACTGGCAAGCCGCCAAAAGTATTCGACTTCATTCACAGGATTAGTTTTTAAAGAAGCGCTGCAATCGGTCGATTCCTCACATGTACCCCATGAAGCATGTCAAGTCTGGATGAGCCGGGCGCAAGCAGCTTCACATTGAGAGGAAATCACCATGTTTTACCGTTTGACTTTGACGCTGGCCGCAGTGGCTTCGCTGAGCGCTTGTGAGTCCATGCGTTCTTCCGCCGCAGGCCCTGCGCCGGTGGTGACACTGGCCGCGCCCGCCCCGACAACCGCTGGCAAATCGGTGCAAAGCAACAGCGCCGAACCAGCACCTGCTTCCATGATCACGCCCATGTTGGAGCGCAAAGAAAACATGGTGGCCACCGGATATGCGGTGATCAGCATTCAAAACCACAAGAACCCTGCGCAACAGCGTTTGCTGGCGATTCGCGCCTCCAAGCTCGATGCCTACCGCGCATTGACCGAACAGGTCTATGGCCAGCAATTGGATGCGTCCACCACCGTGGCCGACATGACGGTGTTGAACGACACCTTCCGCACCCGGGTTGAGGGCGTGATTTACGGCGCTACTTTGGTCAGCATCACACCGGTGGGCGACGACACGTATGAGACCACGATGTCGCTAGACCGCAATGCGGTGCAGGACTTGCGCATGCTGTATTTGACGCAAATCGCGTCACGCAATAACCGCTGATACAGCAGCCAAGGTGTGTGATGAAACTGCGTGATCTTGTCTTTGGTGCCGGTCTGACAGCGTGTTCTGTCTTCGCTGCCAGCGCTCAATCTTTGGATGCCGAAGACCGCTTAGAGGCGATCCGCCAAGCCTTGGTGCAACGCGCCATGGACGGCCCGACACAGGTGCGCGCCAGTGCGTTTGTCGACGGTCATGGCGTATTGCACGAGGCCAGCAGTTTTGTCACCGGCATGGAAGTGCGCGGCATACGCGTCATGGCCTATGGCCGTGATGTCGATGCCAAGCCCCAAGCCACGGGCGTGCAAATGGACAGTCAAGCTCTGCCGCCTAATGGATGCAAAACCGCAGCAAGCGCAGTGGCCTGGCACCAGATGTCTTGGGAATCCATGGCGGTCAACATCCCCGCCGGCTCGCAGTGGCAAGCGCAGCAAGTCGAGCAGCAATTCAAGCAACAGATGTTCCGCACTTCGCAGCAAGCCTCGCTGTGGCGTTTGAATGAGCTCAAACACTTGGGCAACACCTACGACAACCTGTTGCTGGGGCAGGGCGAACACACCATTCCTTGGCAATTGCGCCTGACGCTGGCGCCCAGCCGGGACCGCGCCGGTGAATCGCTCACCTATGACATTCATTGGGAAGTGGTGTCTCGCACCAGCGGCCAAAGTCTGTACAAGGCCGAACAAAAAATCACTGTCAACCAACCGCGTCTGGTGCCCAATGCGCCGCATCCGCTGGATGCCGTGGTGCTGGCGCAAATCCAAGCCAATGTGCAATGGTTTGTGCAAGGCATGGAGCGGGTGTTGTCATGCCGGGTGCCACAGTTTGCGGTGGTCAAGGTCAAAAGCGACATGGTGCGCATTGCCGGTGGCAGCCGCAGCGGTTTGAAAACCGGCACGCTGATGTTGTTGACCGACAAACAGCAACTGCCCGCCAAAGCCTTAGAGCCGCGTGCGCTTGACAGCATGGCCATGGGTGAAGTGGTGTCTGTCAGCGAATACTATGCGGAACTCAAGGTCAAGTCATCGGCCAAAATCAACAGCCAATCCCAGTGGATTGCCATACCCCAATCACCTTGATTGTCTGAAGGAGTCTTTATGTTGTTGCGTCCCTCTATTTGCTGTTTGAGCGGCTTGTTGTTGTTCAGCGGTCTGGCCGGTTCAGCGGTTGCCAACGAGGCGATCAGGCAGCAACAAGCGCCCCTGGAAATCCCCGCGTCTTTGAACGATTTGGATTTGTCGCCACCGGTGGACAGCGTCAAAAGCGCAGCGCCTAAAGCAGCACCCAAACCCACACCTAACGCGCCCAAGCGTGAAGTCAAAGTGACAGAGTTGCCCGCCGCCAAACCGGTGCCAGCAGTTGTGCGGGATTTAAGCGGCTTGCCTCAGGCGGGCAGCTACACAACCAAAGCAGGTGACACCTTGGACAAGGTGATGCAAAAGTTTTATCCGAATTCGCCTTTGCGCCCCGACGTGTTGCGGGATGCCTTGGTGCAAAACAACCCCAAGGCGTTCGTCAAAGGCAATGCCAAGCAGATCGTGCCCGGTGCCACGTTGACCTTGCCGGATGCGGTGGCAATAGCCAATAAGCTGATACCGCTGAATGTGGCGGCGAATGGCGATGCGGTCAAAGTGACACCGCTTGGCAATGCTGTGCAACCCGCCCCCGTGGTCGCCACCCCGGCGGTGCCAGCCGGTGGCGGCGGTGCGGTGGCCCACAGCTCAGGGCACAATGTCCTGCCTCAGGACGTGAAACGCAGCTGGGTGCGTTACCCCTGAATGCCCGTCGCCCGACGGGTGACCTTTTAGGACATGGCCCATGCTTGGTCCCGATATTGTTTCTGCTTCAGCGCGTGTGCCAGCCGTGCAACTGGAGATGCGCAACCTGTGGGTGCAGACCCCGGTGGCGCAGCAATTGGGTTTGCGGGACGGGCAAATCGTCCAGGCCGTGGCCGAAGTACATGACCAACGTGTGCGCTTGTGGCTGAAAGACTTTTCATTTGAACTGCCTAATGGCTGGGTATTGAAAGACGGCGACAAGCCGTTTTTACGCGTCAGCAACAACAACGGCGGCTGGGGCTTTTTGATTCAGGCCTATCCCAACGGCCAAGCCCCGGCGGGCGCTCAGTCAGCCGGGGGGTTGGGCCTGCCAAACCCTTCAGCTCTCAACGGTTCCTGGCAAGCGGCGCACAACACCAATTTGGGTCTGTTGCTGACCCAGCCCAGCGGCTTCGAGAGTTTTTCACGCCTGCTTGAACGCATGAGTGTGACCAGTTGGGGTGGGCAAAACGATGTCGCCGATCTGCTCAGGCGTTTGTTGCAGCAACGCATCTCCATGGCGCAAATCAACCCGATGTCTCTCAAGCGGGTGGTGTCGTCCCAAGCACGCAGTTTGGAAAACCAGTTGGCCGGGGGCAGTGCATCGGTGGATGACCCGAAATCTTTGATCAGGCAAATACTGGGCAAGCTGGAAGAGGAAACCGTCGAGGGCGTGAACAAGGAAGACCGCCGCGAACTGGAAACGGCTGCACGCGAGTTGGAATCGGCCCAGGCGCAAAGCGCACAAAAATGGTTGAACGGCGAACTGTCTTTGCATGTGGTGCTGCCGTTCATCGACCATGAACCAGTGGATTTGCACTTTAAAAAACCGCCACGCCACCCCAACCAGGAAGAACCGCCGTTGACCGTGGACATCCATTCGCGCAGCCGCATGTTGGGCGAAATCTGGCTCAACACCACCATCAGCCAAGGCACCGGTGTGGATTTGGTGATGTGGGCCTTGCGCGGCGAGGTGGCTGACCTGGCCAGACAACGCGCGACTGAGCTGGGGTTGGAGCTGGGCGCTGCCGGACTGACCTTGCAGTCGTTTCAAATATTCAATGCAGCCAGACCGCTGGTGCGTGCCGGTGAAGCATCCGGCACACGCGGTTCTGTGATTGACACCCAGGCATAAACAGCGTGACGATGAAAAATCCCTTAGAAGCCATTGCCCTGGAATACGGTCACCACAAAACCCCGCGTGTGGTGGCCAAAGGCCAAGCAGATTTGGCGCACCGCATCATTGAAGAGGCCAAGCGCCAAGGCATTTATGTGGCGGAAGACCCGCAACTGCTGGCGCTGCTGAGTAAATTGGACGTGGGGGAAGAAATCACGCAAGACATGTACACCGCCGTGGCGGTGATTTTGTCTTGGGTGTATTGGCTCAAGGGCATGCAACCGGGCGACGAAAAAGCCGCGCCGGTGAAACCGCCAACAGCATCAAACTTCGGTAAAGCCTCTTAAACGGCGTATGCGTTTGATTTGGCCTAAGCGGTCATAGACCTCGACCGGGCTGGGCGCATTGGTCACATTCAGGCTCTCAAGTGCACCGCGAATCGCATCGAGTTTGCGCATGATGAGGATTTCATTGCGACGGTGCATATCTCGGCAAGCGAGCATGCGGGTGCGGAACTCGTTCCAGTGCTCGCCCAGCTTGTCTGCGTCTGCCAGTTGGGTCACCCCGGTCAAGCGGGTGAGCTCGGCGAGCAAATGGTTTTTGCCGCTGAGCAGGATTTCGAATTGGTCCAGGTCCTGCACTTTCAACGCCTCGAACTCGCGTTCGAGCAGCTGCGCCAACTCATCGACCAGCGCATCGGCTTGTTGCAAGGTGTCTGTGTCGTCAAGTGTGGCGAGCGTGTTCATAGTGTGACCATCAGCCTTGCATCATTTTTTCAAGCGACACAAAGTTTTCAGCAATGCGACGCGGGTTGACCGGGTAGCTGCCTTGCTGCAATGCCGCTTTGATGGCATCGACCTTGGCACGGTCAAAATCAGGTTGCGCATCAATGCGGTCTTTGACGTTGCTGAGGTTCACGGTATCGTTCCCTTGCGTCTTGGCAGGCGCTTTGGTTTCGGTCGCTGAATCGGGTTTGACGGCAGCGGGCTTTTTATTCAACTTGTCCAGCGTGGTGCGGCTGGCCGAGTTGGAGCTGGAAATCCGCGCAGCGTTGGAAGAGATGGGATCAGACATGTTGAATCCTTTGGGCTAATAAACACAAACTGTGGTTTGACATCGACTGTATCGGCATAGGTTCCTTGAACTTGAGCCAATTCATTGAAATTTTTTAAAAAAGTTGAAAAACAATTCTTTAGGACTCATTTCACAGTCCCCTGGCCATGTTCATGCCGGTGACCACTGCGGTTAATGATCGACCGGACTCCGCGTTTTTCAAGCGAATTTGCTCACCGAGCAAGCCATCTTGCTGGGCTTCGGCTTTGACGGTGATCAAAAAGCCTTTGCCTTCGCCGCCTACCGAGACGATCACCTGCTGACCACGTTTGACCATGGCGGCTTGTTTCAAGTCCTGGGTTTTGATCGGCATATTGACAGGGATGTCGCGCATCAACTCGGTGTTGATCAACTCGCGCTCATCGCTGATAAAGCGTGTCTCATAAGTCGGCACACTGATTTCAGTGACTTTGAACATGCCGGGTTGCACCAAAGTACCGCGTTTGAGCGGCTGGTTGGACACCCAGACCTGCTTGAGCACGGTATTGCTTTGCGTGGCGCTGGCCAGTTGTGCGCCTATGCCGGTTTTGATTTGCACCATCACAAAATGCTGCCACACCGGTTGGGCGCAGCGGGCACGCACACTTTGTTTGTTGCCATACGGCTGGTCGAACACAATGTCCTGGCTGCAAGCCTCAATTTTGATGCGGCTGTCTATCGGCAGGATATTCACCAGCGGCGACTCCAGTTTGTAGGTGTCCATCACAAATTGGCGCGCGCCTTGTTCCAGTGATGGCCAGCCCGCGTTGGTGGCAGGCGCGTTTTGAGAATACGCCTGTGTCCAGACGACAGCCATGAGGGCGGTCGCACAGCCCAGCGCTAACCAGCTGGTCTTTTTACCTGTTTGTTGAGATCGGCACAGCATTTGCAAGATGGTCTCCAAGGGTGTGAATGTTTTGACGTTTTTTCCGTCAGCTTTTATCCCGATGCAATTTCGATGCCAACCACTTTTTCAACCCGCTGAGCGCCAAATGAACTTCAATATAGATCCCAAAGCACTCGTCAAAACTGGTTTTGTTCTGCCAAATACCGCGTCTATGACGGCGCGTCAAACGGTGGAGGCGCATGCCTTGCGGACCGGTTTTGCCCAAACCCTGGCGCAGTTGCAAAGCAAGACGGGTGTCAATTCATCGACAATTTTGAATCCCAAGGTGCCCAGCGTGGCGGTGCAAGACGGTGACACCTTGAGCGCGATTGTGAAAAGAGAGATGCAGGCCATGGGCAAACCGGTGTCGCACAACGAGGCGACCCGACTGGCCCAAGATGTCGCGCGGGCCAACGGCATCAGCAACCCGGACCGGATTTACCCGGGCCAGCGCCTGAACCTGTCCAGCTTGAGCAACCCGACCGACACAGCGGCTGCCAAGGCCACACCCAACTTGCCAGCCAACTCACCAGCCACTGCGCACACCGCTTTGTCCATGAACACCGCCGCCAACCCGAAAGCGGTGTCGGTGATGCGCCAAGCCCCGGTGCAAAACGCTGCCGACAACCCGGTGCTGCAAAAAACCCTGGACCGTGCCGTGGCCAAAGGCTTTATCCCGGCTGAAGAACGCCAGCAGGTTTACGACAAGATATTGACCATGTCGCGCACCTATCAGTTTGCGCCGGACGACTTTGCCCGCTTGACGCTGATGGAAAGCGACGGCATGAACCCCAAAGCCACGAACAACCGGTGCCACGGCATCATCCAGTTTTGCGACGGCCCAGACCGCGGCGCCGCCAGTGCCGGTTTCGGCAGCAACCCCAAGGCCATTCTGGGTCACAGCGTTCTTCAGCAACTCGATATGGTGTCCAAGTATTTTGATGAAACCGGTTTGCGCAGCGGTGGCCCGACCAGCCTGGACGATTTGTACTTGACCGTGCTGACACCGTCTGCACGCCGCGAAAAGGCGCCCGACGCCAGCTTGAATATTGCAGGCAGCCAAGCGCCGCATTTGTATGTGAACCGGGACAAGTCAGCACCGATCACGCGCAACTCCATCATGCAGGGCCTCTACCAAAACGCCTTGGAGCGACTGGGCAAACATGATCACAGCCTGCTGGCGCAAAACAACCCGGCACCGGCCAGTGCGTTGATCACGCCTTCTAATGCGGTCAGCCGCGCACAAGCATTGCGTATAGGCGCGTATTTGAACCAAGACTATGTCAGGTAAGCGGCAAGCCATTGCCTGCGCGCGGTTTGGGCGGAGAAGATTTGCCGCTGCGGTCTGTTGAACAGGCTTAAATATTGACACCTTTGAGGTGGCACACAAATTGCACATATCGACCGGAGGTGTCTCAACTTGAGCGCCAGGTGTCGTGAAAACGGCGTTAACAACAACCGTGGAGGTGTGTGATGGACTTATTCAAAGGAGCGTTGGGCATCAGCGAGCGGGCCTTGGGCGTTCGCAGTCAGCGCCTGGAGGTGTTGTCGCGCAATATTGCCAACGCCGATACGCCTAACTACAAAGCAGAAGAGCTGGACTTCAAAGCCATGCTCAAAGAAACCAGCCGCGAATACCTGTCTGCCACCAATGCCAAGCATTACGCCGCGTTGGAAGAGCAAGCGGATGACGGCAAACGTTTTCGCGTGCCGTTCAACAGTTCGTTTGACGGCAATACGGTGGAGATCAGTGTGGAGCAGGCCCAGTTCGGTCAGGCTGCGGCTGATTACCAGACCACCTTGAATTTTTTGGAAAACCGCATCGGCGGTATCCGCAAAGCTTTGAAAGGGGAGTGATAAACCATGAGAACCCTTGACAGTGTGTTCGGCATCGCCGGCACCGCCCTCAATTCGCAGTTGGTGCGCATGAACACCACCGCATCCAACCTGGCCAACGCGTCCACGGTCGCCAAAACCGAAGGCGAGGCGTTTCGCGCCAAACGCCCCGTGTTCAAAGCGCTGGTGAAAGACGAGTTCACCAACGCCGGTTTCCCGTACCTAGGCGGCGTGAAAGTCGATCAAGTGGTCGATGACCCGACACCGATTCGCAGTTTGTACGACCCCGGTAACCCATCGGCCGATGAAAAAGGCTATGTGTATTTGTCCAACGTGAACGAAATGCAGGAGATGGTTGAAATGATGGCCGCTTCCCGCTCCTATCAGAACAACGTGGAAGTGGTGAACACCGCGCGTCAACTGATGTTGCGTACGCTAGACATCACCAAATCCTGATTTTTGAAAGAAGTTTGAGATGACAACAACAGCAGCCAAAGCCCCCTTGCCCAATGGCATCGTCAGTTACGAAGACTATGTCGCCAAAAACAAGGTCAAGGCCACCAACAATGCCATGGACCAGGGCGCGTTTCTAACACTGTTCACCACGCAGTTGAAAAACCAGAACCCTTTGGACCCGGTGAAGAACGAGGCCTTTGTGGCGCAGTTGGCGCAGTTCTCTCAACTCGAAGCCACCAGTTCCATGAAGACCAGTATGGAAACCATGGTCAAGAGCTTGGAAGGCGACAAGATGCTGGCAGGCGCTGCCCTCATCGGTCGTCGCGTCGCCGTGCCGAATGGCCCGCTGACCTTGCTCGGCGGCCAACCGGTCGAAGCCAATGTGGACCTGCCCACCGGCGCAGACGGCGTGCAAATGCTGGTGTTCAACGACCAAGGCCAGCAGGTACGCAAACAAATTTTCGGTGCCCAACCGATTGGCACCATGAAGCTCAGCTGGGATGGCATGAGCGACTCGGGCGCACCCATGCCCGACGGCACCTACACCACGCAAGTGCTGGCCAGCAGCATGGGCAAAGCCATTCAACCGACGGTCAATTCACTGGCCACGGTACGCAGCGTCTCCAACGCCGGTACCGCAGACAACGCCTGGATTTTGGAAGTCGACGGCGGCAAGAGCGTCAACATGACCGACGTCAAGCGCATCGCTTATTAATCACTGATCAAAGCACATAACGGAGTCAACACATGTCATTTTTTACCTCACTCACCGGCTTGAATGCAGCGACTGCTCAATTGGGCGTGACATCGAACAACATTGCCAACGCGAGTACCGTGGGCTTTAAGCGCAGCCGCGCTGACTTCGGCGATATTTTTGCCACGTCACCGCTGCAAAAAGCGACATCTACCATCGGTCAGGGTGTGTCTTTGAAACGGGTGACGCAGGAGTTCGGTCAGGGTAACTTGAACTTCTCTGCCAACACCTTGGACTTGGCGATTTCCGGCGACGGTTTCTTCCCTTTGAAATCAGCCGACGGTTTTCAGGACATCTTCACGCGTAACGGCGCGTTCATGATGAACGACCAGTACAACGTGGTGAACTCGGCAGGTCAGCGTTTGATGGCGGCGTCGGTTGACTCGACCGGTAAAGCCAATTTGAGCGACATGAACGTGTTGACCATTCCGCAAAAGACGGTGGGCATGGCCAAAGAAACCTCGGTGGTGCAACTGGGTTTGAACTTTCCAGCCGATGCGCAGGTGATGACCAAGGCGTTCAACCGCAACGACCCGTCTACCTATAACAAAAGCACCGCCTTGACCGTGTATGACAAGGGCGGTAACGGTTACTTGGCCACGGTCTATTACGCCAAAACACAAAATGCGAGCCAGGCCGACCCGAACAACAAATGGCAGACCAATGTGTATGTGGGTGACACGCTGGTGGCCGCTTCGCTGCAACAAGCCACAGACACACAGGGTCAGCCCATGTATGTCAACAAATACGGTGACTTAAAGCCTGAGAGCGAAGTCGCTGACTTGTTGACCAACTCCAAGACCGCCAAGTTTTCACTCAATGACTTGAAAGACTTGCGCACCTCAGTCGCTGCCATGGTGACCGGCGGCAATGCCCCAGGTCTGAGCAGCTTGGGAGGCATTGACTTCACCAATCTGACCAAAAACGATTTGAAAGATTTGTTCAGCATTGATATTGACGGTTCAGGCACACCGGTCAGCATCGGTTTGGAGCACTTGGCCGGTTTGAAAAACGGTCAGAACAATTTGGTGCTCAACGGTGTGCAAATCGCCAAAGAATTGACCAACGTGATCAACCGCAAATTCGGTGACGAGCGTTTGTTCAACTTCAAATCACAACAAAGTTTCCAACTCACCTCCAGCTTGGGCGACGGCACCTTGACCCAAAGCCGCACGATTCAGCTGGACGATAACAACATGACCTATGAGCAGGTGATCGACAAGATCAACAGCCAGCTCAAAGGCAGCAGCAGCGTTTTGTCAAACGTGGCCTTTACCCAAGACCCGCCCGAACCCGGTGAGTTCAAAGGTTATTCCATGATGATTGGCGGACAACGCCTGGCCGGTAAGGTCAGCCTGGGTTCTTCACTCAGTCCCAAGCCTTTGAACGATTTGGTGACCGCCTTGCAATCCAAAATTCAGGAAGATTTGAAAACCGAACTCGGTTACACCGATGACGCGGCCTCCAAAGTGACCGTGAATTTGCAAAACGGCAATGAAATTCGCGTCACCGATGCGAACAACCACGCGATTTCCAGCTTCGCATTGAGCTCCATCAGCACCGGTTCGCCCAATGATGTGGAGAACTCGAAAACCCTGAGCGGGCTGGACAGCACCTACAAAAAAGGCGATTACTCCAACTTCGCGCTGGACATCGGCAGTGTGCCAACCATCAACGTCGATTTAAGCGATATCGACCCCAGCCAGCTCGACAGCTTCGCGCAAAAAATCCAAGCCAAAGTGCAGAGCGCTTTGTCAGTGGCGCGCTGGTCCGATTTCGATATTGGCAAAGTCAGCGTGACAGTCGATCCCATGGACCCGACCAGCCTGGTGGTGAAAGACGCCGGTGGCCATGCCATCAATGCCGTCAGCATGACGGTACGCACCACTGGAGCAGATCCCCTGCCTGTGGCTCCCGTCACGGTGGACAACGCGTCGACCATCAAGCTCAAAGACCTGGCGTTTGCCTCTAAGGCGTTCGGCAAAGGCGATTTGAAAGAAAGTTTGATCAGCCATTTCAAATCGCTGGACTTGTCCATCACCCCGGCCGGCAGCAACATCCCCGTGCCTTTCAGTGTCTCCATGACGGCGGACAATTTCCCCAGCTTGAACACAGGCGTGACCGGTGCCACGACCTTCACCACGTTTGACCCGACCAAGCCGGATGACATGGCCTTGTTCGTCACCGATTTACAAACCGCCATCCGTTCACAAGCCTCAGCCGCAGGCCTGGCCGGTGCGAGTAACCTGACATTGAAAATGGAGCAGGGTTCGCTGGTGCTGACCGAGGAAGTCGCAGCCGGTGCCACACCGGAAGGTTTCTTCATCGGCAGCATGGTCATGACTGCCAACGATGCGGCCGATCCTTTGGATGCCACCGCCACGTATTACGGCGATTTGCAAAAAGGCGCAGCAGGCACCAGTTTCTACCGCGAGATGGATGCCAACGGCACCGTCTACCCCAGCTACCGCACGATTTCCAATGTGAATTTCTCCATGAATTCCGCGCCTGTGGGCGATGAGTTCAAGTCCTTCAGCTTGGATCTGGGCGACACCAGCATGCAAGACATTGACCTGGGCATCATCGGCATGAGCAATCTGCCCATGAACGACCTGGCTTTGAAAATTCAGGACAAGATCCGCGCTTACCTGACGAATCTGCAAGACCCGGTGAAGTTTCCTGATGCACGTATCAATCAGGTGTCGGTCAATGTGGTCAACGGCAAGGATTTGAAAATCACCGATTTGGGCGGCAGCGAAATCAAAGCCTTCAGCCTGAAAGTCAACCCTGCCTCCATCAACGTCTCCAGCGTGTCTGCCGGTGGCAAAAACGTCAGCCTGACACCTTTGGCCGGTATCAACGATGTGACCGCCAGCTATGACCCGGTGACGCAAAAATTCAGTTTCACCCCGGTGGCCGGCAACGCCATTTCATTGTCTGTCGGCAAAGCCGAAGGCGGCATCAACACCCAGTTGGGCATCACCGGCATGTTGACGCAAATTTCCGGACAAGACGGCATCAACACCGACGGCGGCCCGTCCACCATTGGTAACAACTGGTTGCGCGACCCCAAGTTGCAACGCTTCGGCATGCAAGTCGAGTACGACGGTGTGAACGAAACCTTCAACTTCAAATCCGGCACAACGGGTGACAACTCCAGCATTGCCATTACCCAGGCGAATGCGTTTGCGGCCAAACGTCTGGGCCTGGCTTCGGACGCGACCTATGAGGTCAAACCTTCCATCCTGGCGGAACGCGGTAAGTCCTCGGTGCCTGCGGTCATGACCGGCAGCTCCATGGGTATCAACCCAAACAACAACTTCAGCGTCAACCTGACCAACAACAAATTCGTGGTGTCCGTGGATGACATCAAGGGCACGGTGTATATCGAGCCCAAGGACAGCTACACGATTGAAAGTTTCACACTGGCCTTGCAAAACGCGATCAACCGCTTGGCCGGTCCGCCTGATGAAAGCGGTTTGACCGGTTCGTCTGTCTCTGGTGTCAAAGTGGGCTACAACCCCAGCACCAACAGCCTGACCTTCACCAGCGGCACGGCATCCAGCAACTCCTTCATCAAGGTGTCGGGTGATGCGCAATGGGGTTTGTCTAACGTGGACGGTGCCCGTGGCACCACCACCACCTGGATCAAACCCACGCAATACACACAAGATGTCAACGGCGTGAAAGTGCCGATGTACATCGATGCGTTTGGCAAAGAAACCTTCGCACCTGACGGCTTCAAAGACTTGCCGGAATGGTCGCCCATCTTCTTGGAAAAAGGCGAACTGACCTTTGACACCTCGGGTAACTTGGTGTCACCCAAACAAGGCTCGCAACTCGATACCGTGTTCCTCCCGGACGGTAAAGGTTCATTGCGCATCAACATCAACTATTCCAAATCGACACAGTTCTCTTCGCCTTATGCGGTGTTGTCGCAGTCGCAAGACGGTGCACCTGAAGGTGACTTGGTGGGCTTGTCGGTCGGTGACGATGGTTTGGTCAACGCGTCTTACTCCAACGGTTCACAAAAATCGCTGGGCAAGGTGGTGTTGGTGAACTTCTCCAACCCGTCTGGTTTGCGCCAGATTGGTGACACCAGTTATTACAAATCGGCCAACTCGGGCTCCCCGAAATACGGTGAAGCCGGTTCTGCCGGTTACGGCACGGTGC
This sequence comes from Comamonadaceae bacterium, assembly GCA_947508145.1. Taxonomy (GTDB): domain Bacteria; phylum Pseudomonadota; class Gammaproteobacteria; order Burkholderiales; family Burkholderiaceae_C; genus Limnohabitans. Next base: position 216 of record CANNRV010000024.1, on the reverse strand, counting down.
GCTCCGGTGCGACCGAACGTGCCAACGTGGACTTGACGCAGGAATTGGTGGACTTGATCACCGAGCAGCGTAACTTCCAGGCCAATGCCAAGGCGATTGAGACCAGCACCACGCTGACCCAATCGATTATTCAAATCAGAGCGTAAAGCCCCTCCTTAGAGAATCGACATGGAACGTCTGGCCTTTAACTCTTCTGCTGCAATCACTGAAATGCGT
>CANNRV010000023.1 GCA_947508145.1 Comamonadaceae bacterium | reverse complement strand
GTCTGTGCTTTTGCAAAAGTTGTTCATGCTTGCCAGTACCCACTCATGCCGGTTGCAAACAAGGTTAAACAGTTTTCAAATGGTTGATAGCAAACAGAAAAATGGGCTTGTCCACAGAAATGGGCCTTGCTTATCTACTACTGCTATTAATTAATAAAGAATTTAAGAAGAGGATGACATGATCGTATTGAAAGCCACTCAGGAACAAATACTCGCTTCTCTGCAATCTGTTGCAGGCATTGTCGAACGTCGCCACACTTTGCCAATCCTGGCAAATGTCATGCTTAAAAAATCTGGCAATGATGTGCAATTGACCACCAGCGATCTGGAAATTCAAATTCGCACCCAAGCCGATTTAGGCGGTGACACTGGTAATTTCAGCACCACCGTTGGCGCACGCAAACTCATGGACATTTTGCGTTCCATGCCATCGGATCAAACTGTCACTTTGGAATCGAACCAAAACAAATTGATTTTGAAGAGTGGCAAAAGCCGATTCAGTTTGCAAACATTGGCTGCCGAAGACTTTCCCTTGGTTCAAGAGTCAGCCAGCTTCGGTCCTGCATTCAGCGTGCCACAAAAAACCTTGAAGGCCTTGTTGCAGCAAGTGTCCTTTGCGATGGCGGTTCACGATATCCGTTACTACCTGAACGGTATTTTGTTTGTGGCTGAAGGCAAGCAACTGAGTTTGGTTGCTACTGATGGACACCGTTTGGCATTCACCTCTGCCACGTTGGAATCAGAAGTTCCCAAGCAAGAAGTGATTCTGCCGCGCAAAACGGTGTTGGAGTTACTGCGTTTATTGAGTGACAAAGAAGGCGACATTCATATGCAGTTCGCCACCAACCAGGCGAAATTTTCTTTTGATGGCAAAGAATTTGTCACCAAATTGGTGGAAGGCAAATTCCCGGATTACAACCGGGTGATCCCAAAGAGCCATAAAAACAGCATCACTCTGGGCAAATCCAGTTTGCTCACCAGCTTGCAACGCATTGCTATTTTGACTACCGACAAATTCAAAGGTGTTCGAATCAATCTGGAACCGGGTGTGCTTCGTGTTGCCTCTAGTAATGCCGAACAAGAAGAAGCCGTCGATGAAATTGAAGTCGACTACGCAGGGGATGCGATTGAAATAGGTTTTAACGTGACTTACTTGATTGATGTCTTGGTCAATATGAATGAAGACATGGTCAAGATGGATTTGGCTGATTCCAACAGTTCTGTCTTGGTCACCATACCCGATAACCAGCACTTCAAATATGTGGTCATGCCCATGCGTATTTAACGCCTGTCTGTTTTTGTGTTTTTTATGAGCGCTGTGTGCGAGATTTTTATTTATGACTATTGATTCCTCTGATAGTGGCTCACAAGAGCTGCCAAACAATCCTGCGGCTGAACAAGCGTACGGAGAAAGTTCGATCCAAATCCTTGAAGGTTTGGAGGCGGTGCGCAAACGCCCCGGCATGTATATCGGTGACACTTCTGACGGCACAGGCTTGCACCACTTGGTTTTCGAAGTGGTTGACAACTCGATTGACGAGGCGCTTGCCGGTCATTGCGATGACATTGTTGTCACCATCCATTCAGACAATTCCATCAGCGTCACAGACAACGGCAGGGGCATACCCACTGGTGTCAAGATGGATGACAAACACGAGCCCAAGCGAAGCGCTGCTGAAATTGCTTTGACTGAACTGCATGCGGGCGGCAAATTCAATCAGAACAGCTATAAAGTGTCTGGCGGTCTTCATGGTGTGGGCGTGTCGTGTGTGAATGCCTTGTCCAAATGGTTGAGACTGGTGGTTCGCCGCGACGGGCAAGTGTTCACACTGGAATTCGCCAAAGGTTTTGTACAAAACCGGTTGTTGGAAACAGTCGACGGTGTCGAAGTTTCACCTATGCGAGTCACTGGTGCCACTGACAAACGTGGCACTGAAGTGCATTTCTTGCCAGACACAGACATCTTCACGCAAAACCACGAATTCCATTACGAAATTCTCAGCAAGCGCTTGCGTGAACTCAGCTATTTGAACAATGGCGTTCGGATCCGCCTGATTGATGAGCGCACCGGTAAGGAAGACGATTATTCCGGAGCGGGCGGTGTGAAAGGTTTTGTGGAGTTCATCAACTCCGGTAAAAAAATTCTTCATCCGAATGCGTTTTATGCCCAAGGCGAACGTCCAGCTGAAAGCTACGGTGGCATCCCCGGCACCCACATTGGTGTGGAAGTCTCCATGCAATGGAATGACGGTTACAACGAGAGCGTGCTGTGTTTCACCAACAATATTCCTCAGCGGGATGGCGGCACGCATTTGACAGGTTTGCGCGCGGCCATGACGCGTGTGATCAATAAATACATTGAAGAAAACGATTTCGCCAAAAAAGCCAAGGTAGAAGTGACAGGCGACGACATGCGCGAAGGCTTGTGCTGTGTGTTGTCTGTCAAAGTGCCTGAGCCCAAGTTCAGCAGCCAGACCAAAGACAAACTGGTGTCCAGCGAAGTTCGTGCGCCGGTTGAAGACATCGTGGGCAAGGTGTTGAGTGACTATTTGTTAGAACGTCCGAACGATGCCAAGATCATTTGCGGCAAGATCGTAGACGCGGCCAGAGCGCGAGAAGCTGCTCGCAAAGCGCGTGAGATGACCCGTCGCAAAGGCGTGCTCGATGGTATGGGCTTGCCAGGCAAGTTGGCAGACTGTCAGGAAAAAGACCCGGCACTTTGTGAAATTTACATTGTTGAGGGTGACTCTGCAGGTGGTTCTGCCAAACAAGGCAGAGACCGCAAGTTTCAGGCTATCCTGCCATTGCGCGGCAAAATTTTGAACGTTGAAAAAGCGCGTTACGACAAGCTGTTGACCAGCAATGAAATACTGACGCTGATCACTGCGCTTGGTACAGGCATTGGCAAAGTGAGCGCAGAATCCGGTAAGTCTGGAACGGATGATTTCAATATCGACAAACTGCGTTACCACCGCATCATCATCATGACCGATGCCGATGTCGACGGCGCACACATTCGCACTTTGTTACTGACATTCTTCTACAGACAAATGCCCGAGCTGGTTGAGCGTGGACATATTTACATTGCGCAACCGCCGCTGTACAAAGTCAAGGTCGGGAAAGAAGAGCAATACCTGAAAGACCAATTGGCGCTGGATATGTTTTTGTTGCGCATCGCTTTGAAAGAAGCCAGTCTTTTCACAGGTGGCAGCAACCCGCAAACTTTGACCGGCGATACCTTGGCCGAATTGGCGCGCAAGCACCAGTTAGCCGAAGCCGTCATCAGCCGATTGAGCCACATCATGGATGCCGAGGCTTTGCGTGCAATGGCTGATGGCGTGTCATTGAACCTAGAGAACCTGGACGCTGCGCAATCGTCGGCTGCTGATTTACAAACCAAATTGCGCGAGCTTGGCAGCGGTTCGCAAGTGAGTGCCGAATTTGATTTGCGCACAGACAAACCCGTGCTGCGTATCAGCCGTCACCACCACGGTAATGTGAAAAGCAGCGTGATCACGCAAGACTTTGTGCATGGCGCGGATTACGAAGCCCTGGCCCAAGCCGCGTTGACCTTCCGCGAATTGTTAGGCGAAGGTGCCCGGGTTGAGCGGGGCGAGGGTGACAGACGCAAGGAAGAAAAAGTGTCTGACTTCCGTCAGGCCATGCGTTGGTTGATTGCACAAGCCGAACACGCCACCGCAAGGCAACGTTACAAAGGTTTGGGTGAGATGAATCCCGAGCAGTTGTGGGAAACCACCATGGATCCATCCGTGCGTCGCTTGTTGCGAGTACAGATCGATGATGCGATTGAAGCTGATCGCGTGTTCACCATGCTCATGGGTGACGAAGTGGAACCCAGACGTTTGTTCATCGAGGGCAATGCCTTGCGTGCGGCGAATATCGACGTTTAAGCGCTTTGATTCACCAAGCGTGCGCCGGTGATGCCATGGCGCTTCATGCTGTCGGCAATGAAGCCATTATTCAAGCAGTTGTTGGCAAAGTCTTGAACCAATTGGAATGCTTGTGGCCCTGCATCCCGGTGCAGCACCATGGCTTGTTGGATGCGCATGAATGTCCCAGGCAACATGCGCAAACCCTTGTGGGTTTGCATGTCTGCCAGTAATTGTTCTTTCACGCCCGCGGCCACATCGGCCTGTGTTTTCAAAAAAGTGTTGACCACTTCCTTGGATGAGTCCGCCTTGATGATGCTGGCTTGTTTCATCTCTCGGCTCAAAAATAAATCGTAGGCGCTGCCTAAGCCCACGACCACCCGGTGTCCCTCTTGATCCACGTTGTCAATGCTTTGTATGTGGCTGTTTTCTTTAACCAGATAACAACCATCAATTTCTAAATAGGCTGATGTGAATTGCAAGTGTTCGGCGCGAGTCGGGTCTATCGCTAAAAAACCGATGTCAGCTTGTTTGCTTTCCAGTGCAACAACCGCTTCTCTGGCGTTGTTCACCACCAGTAGTTCACACGCCACGCCAAGTTCATTTGCAAGCTCATATGAGATATCTACCGAGACACCGCTGGCGCTCTCGCCGGTGGGTTTCGCCAGCAATGCGTTGCCTAAATTGATCACACACCGCAGTGGTGATGTAAATAGTATGTTGCTCGTCATGCTGCTTGTGTTCTGGGTTTGGGAGGCTTTGCAGGTGATTTTGCCATTCGTGTTCTTTTTGATGACACGCGCCTAAAATGTTTATTTCACTCAGGCGACTACATGCTTTATCCACAGCATTTTGATGTGATCGTTGTCGGCGGCGGTCATGCCGGTACAGAGGCTGCGTTGGCCAGTGCGCGCATGGGTTGTCGCACTTTGCTGCTGACCCACAACATCGAAACCTTGGGCCAAATGAGTTGCAATCCTTCGATTGGTGGCATCGGCAAAGGCCATTTGGTCAAAGAACTCGATGCCATGGGCGGCGCGATGGCGCTTGCCACAGATGCGGCCGGTATTCAGTTTCGTATTCTCAATCGCTCCAAGGGACCTGCGGTGCGGGCCACCCGCGCTCAAGCAGATCGCATTCTTTACAAAGCAGCCATCCGTTCTGTTTTGGAAAACCAGCCAAATCTGTGGTTGTTCCAACAAGCGGTGGAAGACTTGATGCTGGAAGGCTCAAGAGTGGTGGGTGCTGTGACACAAGTGGGCATTCGCTTCTCTGCCAATGCTGTTGTATTAACGGCTGGCACGTTTCTCGATGGAAAAATCCATGTGGGTTTGGAAAACCACTCCGCTGGACGCGCCGGTGACCCGCCTGCCTTGCGTTTGTCGGCTCGACTCAAGGAATTGAAGCTGCCTCAAGGCCGCTTGAAAACTGGCACCCCGCCACGGATTGATGGCAGAAGCATAGACTTCAGCCGTTGTAGCGAGCAGCCTGGTGACGGCATGCCCGGCGGTGAATCTGCTGAACTGCCGGTGTTCAGTTTTCGTGGTAATGCAGGCATGCATCCTGCGCAAGTCCCTTGCTGGATCACGCACACCAATGACCGGACGCACGACATTATTCGCAGCGGCTTTGACCGCAGCCCCATGTTTACCGGCAAGATCGAAGGCGTGGGCCCGCGCTACTGCCCCAGTGTGGAAGACAAAATCAACCGGTTTGCAGACAAGGCCAGCCACCAGATTTTTCTGGAACCCGAAGGCCTGACGACCAATGAGTATTACCCCAACGGTATTTCCACCAGTCTGCCTTTTGATATTCAATACGACCTGGTGCGCTCCATGGCCGGTTTGGAAAACGCACATATTCTGCGTCCCGGTTACGCCATTGAATACGACTACTTTGACCCGCGCGAGCTCAAGCGAAACTTCGAAACCCGATCCATTGCCGGATTGTTTTTTGCCGGCCAAATCAATGGCACCACTGGCTACGAAGAGGCTGCCGCTCAAGGTTTGTATGCAGGCATCAACGCTGCATTGCTGTGCCGCGAGCAAGAGGCTTGGACACCTGGACGTGACCAGGCGTATCTCGGCGTGTTGGTAGATGACTTGATTAACCAAGGCGTGGTCGAGCCTTACCGCATGTTCACCAGTCGCGCGGAGTTTCGCCTCCAGCTGCGTGAAGACAATGCGGACATGCGTTTAACCGAACAGGGCCGCTCTCTGGGTTTGGTGGGCGACGAACAATGGGACGCGTTTTGTCGCAAGCGGGATGCTGTTTCACGTGAAACACAGCGGTTGGCATCAACCTGGGTGAACCCGGCTATTCTGTCAGCTGCTGAGGCCGAGCGTGTATTGGGCAAGGCAATTGCCCATGAACACAGCCTGGCCGATTTGTTGCGCCGCCCCGAAATTACCTATGCCGCACTGATGACCATGGATGGCGGTCGGTTTGCCAGCGCGGACATTACCGGTCTGGATGATGTTTCACGTGAAACAGTGGTTGAGCAAATCGAGATTTCCGCCAAGTACGCAGGCTATATCGACAGGCAGCGCGACGAGGTCAAGCGAGCCGAGCATTATGAAAACCTGGCCTTGCCTGAAGACATGGACTACCTGGCCATACCGGCGCTCAGCATGGAAGTGCGCCAAAAATTGAATAAGCACCGGCCTCAAACCTTGGGTCAAGCATCCCGGATTTCCGGCGTGACTCCGGCAGCCATCTCTTTACTGCTAATCCATTTGCGCCGCGCACGCGGAAAAATTGCGGATAAAACCGGGGCTGCTGCTTGATGCCTGCACTTGCACAGGAGCTGGGTTCGGGTTTGCAGGCGCTGGGCCTGACGCTGACAGCTGAGCAGCAGCAGCGCTTGCTGGACTATATGGGTCTGCTGATCAAGTGGAACAAAGTCTATAACTTGACCGCAGTGCGCGAGCCGCAACCGATGTTGCATCAGCACTTACTCGACTGTCTTGCTGCGGTGCCACCTTTGCAGCAACGCTTCCCCGGCGCCTGCAATCTGCTGGATGTCGGCGCCGGTGGCGGCTTGCCGTCGGTGGTATTGGCGATTGCCTGTCCGCAATGGCAAGTCACCGCTGTCGATACAGTGGCCAAAAAAACCGCGTTCATACAAACCGTGGCGCACCAGCTTGGCTTGAACAATTTGCAAAGCGTGCACGCCCGGGTAGAAGACCTTGAAGGCAGTTTTGAGGTGATTACTTGCCGAGCCTTTGCCAGCTTGCCAAACTTTTGTGCGTCATCACGGCACTTGCTCAAACCCGAAGGAACTTGGTTGGCCTTGAAAGCCAAACACCCCCAAGCAGAACTGGACGAGCTGCCGTCGACAGTGGCGCTTGATTCGGTTCAGCCGCTGGCAGTGCCTGGCTTGGATGCTGATAGGTGTTTGGTCTGGATGCGTCCTATCTCTGACAGCTAACGAAAAGCCCGGCTGTCGTCGGGCGGCACAGCGGTCCGTGAATGTTTCACGTGAAACAGCGTCTGTGCCGCGTCAGGCCGCAGTTACACTCTCATCCCCACACAGCAAATCAGTTGCAAGGCTTTTCTCATGGTTGGTATCTCGGATTACCCGGCATTTGTCGGGGCAGTCATTGTGTTTTTGGCCATTCCCGGTCCGGGCAACCTGGCCTTGTTGACGGCAACTGCACAAGGCGGTCGTCGCGGCGGATTGAGTGCCACAGCCGGAGTGATCGTCGGAGACCAGGTATTGATGTGGGCCGCCGTGGCCGGTTTGGCTGCCGTGTTAACAGCATCCACCGCCTGGTTCCAAGCTTTGCAATGGCTGGGCGCTGGCTATCTGGCCTACCTGGGTGTGCAAATGTGGCGGCAACAGCCGGGCGACGCGCCCATGCTGGACATGTCTTCCGGTCATTACTTTCGCCAGACTTTTTTCATCACCTTGTTCAACCCCAAGGCCATTGTGTTTTACATGGCGTTTTTTCCCTTGTTCATTGATTTGGAACAGCAGCCTACGGCTTTGAGCTTTCTGGTCATGGCCAGCACGATTGCCGCACTGACCTTGGCCTACGGTTTCGCCCTCACACTTTTGGCTTATAAGCTGGCGGGGCGTTTCCGTCAGCATCCCTGGTTGGGACGGTTTCTGCAAAAAGCAGGAGCGGTGGTGTTGGTCGGGTTTGGTTTGCGTTTGGTCTTACAGAAATAAACACCATGGCTTATATTTTTTGCATTGCCAATCAAAAAGGCGGCGTGGGTAAAACCACCACCACCATCAACCTAGCCGCCGCCTTGGCCGCCATCGGTCAACGGGTGTTGATGATTGATTTAGATCCCCAGGGCAATGCCACCATGGGGTCCGGCGTAGACAAACGGCAATTGGCACATTCTGTGTATGAAGTGTTGCTTGGCGAGATCGGACTGGCCCAGGCGCGCACACCCAGCGTCTGGGGAGAAGCCGCCGCCCGCCCCGGCATGCCCACCTACCATGTGCTGGGAGCCAACCGTGATCTGGCGGGCGCGGAAGTGGAGTTGGTCAATTTAGAGCAACGCGAAAACCGTTTGAAACACGCGATTGCCGAGGTGGCCGCCGATTATGACATCGTGTTGATTGACTGCCCGCCGTCTTTGTCCTTGCTCACCTTGAACGGTTTGTGCGCGGCACACGGGGTCATTGTGCCCATGCAATGCGAGTATTTCGCGCTTGAAGGTTTGACGGATTTGGTCAACACCATCAAGCAAGTGCATGCGAATTTGAACAAGGATTTGAAAATCATCGGCCTGCTGCGCGTCATGTTTGACCCGCGCATCACCTTGCAACAACAGGTCAGCGACCAGTTGAAATCACATTTCGGCGACAAGGTGTTCAACACTTTGATACCGCGCAACGTGCGCTTGGCTGAAGCGCCCAGCTATGGTTTGCCGGGCGTGGTGTTTGACCCCGCCGCCAAAGGCAGCCAAGCATTTATCGAATTCGCCAAGGAACTGGTGAACAGGTTTCAATCGGCCTGATGAACAACATACAAACAGAGCGATGACATGGTGACCAAAAAAATCAAAGGCTTGGGACGCGGTTTAGAAGCGTTGTTGGGGCCAACCGCCAGTGAGTCCAGCCAGATCGCGGCCGCCGAAGGCGCGCCTACGGTGTTGAACATGGACCAACTGGTGGCCGGTGTCTATCAACCGCGCAAACGCATGGACGAAGGCGCGTTGTACGAACTGGCTGAAAGCATCAAATCGCAAGGCATCATGCAGCCCTTGCTGGTGCGCCCATTGGCCGCCGGTGGCTATGAAATCATTGCCGGAGAGCGTCGGTTTCGCGCCGCCCAATTGGCCGGTTTGACCCAGGTGCCAGTGCTGGTGCGGGATGTCAGCGACCAAAATGCCGCCGCCATGGCCTTGATAGAAAACATGCAGCGCGAGGACCTGAACCCGCTGGAAGAAGCGCAGGGCTTGCAACGGCTGATCAAAGAGTTCGGCCTCACCCATGATATGGCGGCGCAAGCCGTTGGCCGCTCGCGCAGCGCGGCCAGTAACCTGCTGCGTTTGCTGAATCTGGCCGAACCGGTGCAAACCATGTTGGTCGCCGGTGACTTGGACATGGGCCATGCGCGCGCCTTGTTGTCTTTAGAGCGAGCCGCGCAAATCACAGCTGCGAATCAAATCAATGCGAAAAAAATGTCGGTGCGCGAGGCGGAAAACCTGGTGAAAAAAATCGGCGCGGAATTTTCGCTGGTGACGCAAAAGCCAACCAAAGAAAAATCGCGTGACATCAAGCGTCTGGAAGAAGAGCTGTCTGACTTCCTGACAGCGCAAGTGGAAATCCGCTTGAAAAAACAAAGCAAACGCTTTGGCAAAACCGACCACAGCGGAGAAGTCTCCATTGCTTTTGCCTCTTTGGACGAGCTCAACGGTTTGTTGGAAAAATTACAAAAAAACGCGTCGCCTTGAGCACAGTTGCCAAGCGCATCTAAGCGTTATGCTTCAAGCAGATTTGTGCCTTTCAAAGCAACACGTGTCCCTTGTTTGATCACAGGAGTTAATTCATGCGCTTTATCCGTTCGGCCACACTCCCCAAACAACTGATCATCGCCGCCATCGGCTTGGCCTCTGCCGCCGCCATGGCGCAGGAAACTTTCAAAATCGGCATCGTCAGTTTTTTGTCCGGACAAGCCGCTGAGAGTTTTGGCATACCGGCCATCAATGGTGCCAAAGTGTTGATTGATGCTTTCAACAAAGGCCAGGCCCCGGCACCCTATAACAAACCCGGCATTGGCGGTTTGCAAATAGAAGCGATTTATGTGGACGAAGCCGGTGGTGCCACCAAGCAAGTGCAGGAATTGCGCAATTTGTACGAGCGTGACAAAGTGGATGTGGTGATCGGTTACGTGGGTTCGGGCGATTGCTTGGCGGTTGCACCCGTGGCCGAAGAATTGAAAAAATTCCTGGTGTTGTACGACTGCGGCACGCCCCGAATTTTTGAAGAGAACACCTATAAATATGTGTTTCGCACAGCTTCTCACGCCACCATGGACAACGTGGCCATGGCCCGTTATCTGAAGGCGCGCAATATTCCCGTCAACAGCTACAGCATGATCAACCAGGATTACGCCTGGGGCCAGGACTCACGCAAAGACTTCATCTTGTCTATGGCGAATTTGTACCCGAATGCCAAACCGGCAGTCGACCAGCTGCCCAAATTTGGCGCAGGCCAATACGGCACCGAAATTTCTGCGCTGATGTCCCAGCCCGCTGACTTGATTCACTCAAGTTTGTGGGGCGGTGATTTGCAAGCCTTCATATTGCAATCGGCACCGCGCGGCATGTTCAAAAAATCGCAAGTGGTGTTGACCGCAGCCGACCATGTCCTGCCCGGCTTGGGCAACAAAATGCCGGACGGCACCATCCTCGGTGCACGTGGTGCATATGGCTTGATGGCCCCGCCTTCACCGCTGAACACCTGGTGGTGGGACTTGTACAGCAAAGCCAATAATGTGTATCCGGTGCAAGCACCCTACCGCATGGCACAAGCGCTCATGGGTTTGAAGTTGGCGACCGAGCGGGCGATGGCGGCCAACAAAGGCAAAAAACCGGCCACCGAAGTCATGGCCGCCTCCTTGCGCGGCAGCGAGTGGCAGTCACCCGCCGGCAAAATCCGCATGGCTTTGGCCAACGGACAGCAAGCCATACAAGACACCGCCATTGGCCGCACCAAATGGAGCGAAGAGAAAAAAATGGTGTTGTTGGAAGACATACAGCGCTTTCAGGCCGAGTGTGTGAACCCGCCGCTGAACGTCAAGTCCGAAGACTGGCTGAAATCCGGTTTTGCCGGTGCCAACTGTGAGGCTCCCGCGCAGAAAAAAGCCGACGGCAAAGCCAAGTCCAAAAAATCCCAGCCTTAAACCAAGCACCGCCCGCCATGCAACTTGCGCTCACCATTCTGGTTGACGGACTGAGTTACGCCTCCTGGCTGTTCATCGTCGCCTTGGGCCTCACGCTGGTGTTCGGTGTGCTGAAAATCCTCAACATCGCGCACGGCAGTTTTTACGCCCTGGGCGCGTATGCCGCGGCCTCGACCGTGGCCTGGTTCAGCAACAACAGCTCGGGCACGCCTGCCATGTTCATGGGGGCCATGTTGCTGGCTGCGTTGGCGGTGGCCATGCTGGTCGCACCTGCGGTGGAGCGCGGCTTGCTGCGCTTTTACTACGGCCGTGACGAGGTCTTGCTGGTGTTGGTCACTTATGCTTTGTTTTTGATGCTGGAAGACATCACCAAACTGATTTGGGGTGCCAACCCGTATTACGTGTCAGAACCTTATGCGGTGTTTGGCAATATTGAAATCGGCCAGCAAAGCTATGTCGGCTACGACGTGTTTCTGGTGGTGTTGGCGCTGGTGGTTGGCATCAGCGTCTGGTGGGGCCTGAACCGCACACGCGCTGGCAAGATCGTGACCGCTGTCATCCACAGCCCTGAAGTCGCGGCCAGCATGGGTGTGAATGTGTCGCGTGTTTACATGGTCTCGTTCACCATAGGCATTTTTCTGGCGGCCTTAGGCGGCGCATTCACCGCGCCCATGATTTCAGTGCAACCCGGCGTGTCCGTCGGCGTCATCATCATTTCGTTTGCCGTGGTCATCATCGGCGGCTTGGGCAGCATCGAGGGTGCGGCCATAGGCGCGTTGATTGTGGGCTTGGCCCGGGCATTGGCCGTGCATCTGGTGCCGGTGGCTGAATTGTTTTCCGTCTATGTGGTGATGGCACTGGTGCTGGTGTTCAGACCGCAAGGTTTGTTTCAGCGCATACAGGCGCGGAAAATTTAGGCCATGAAAAAACTGCTGTTGACTGCTGTGCTCGTGTGTCTGCTGGCCTTGGGCATAGGCGTGTTTTTGCCGCGCTGGTTGCAGTTCATGCTGACCATGGCCATGGCCAACGGTTTGGTGTCGTTGGGCATAGTCATGTTGATGCGCGGCGGCGTGGTGGCGTTTGGCCAAGGCCTGATGTCGGCCATGGGTGCTTATGCCGCCGCTTTGGCATTCAATGCCTTGGGTTGGCAAGACGCGGTTATCTTGCCGCTCTTGGGCGGTGCCGCCGCCTGCTTGCTGACCGCCGCCTTCGGCCCTTTGCTGGCCAATTACAGAGGCATCTTTTTTTCCATGCTGACCTTGGCCTTGTCCATGGTGGGCTATGGCATTTTGGTCAAAACCGACAGCTTAGGCGGCTCGGACGGATTCAATATGGGCCGTGTCACTGTGTTCGGCCAGGCTTTGGCAGATGAGCAGGTGAGTTTTGCTTTGTACGCGGTCACGCTGGTGTTTGCGGTGCTGGCAAGTTTGCTGGCCCGTTTGTATTTTTCATCCACGCGCGGTTTGGTGACGCAAGCCATTCGGGACAACGAATTGCGGGTGGAATACATGGGGGGTTCGGTGCGTTTGAGCATGACCATCAACTTCTGGCTCGCGGCTTTTTTAGGCGGCATGGGCGGCGCGTTGGCGGTGATGGCCTTGGGGCATGTGGACCCGAACTTCAGCTACTGGACCACCTCGGGTGAGTTTGTGTTTGTCGCCATTCTGGCCGGTACCCACAGCGTGGTGGCCATCATGCTGTCCTCTGTGGTGTTGGAAGTGGTGCGCTCGTTTTCCAGTTCGTACTTTCCCAACACCTGGCAGTTGGCGCTGGGCTTGTTCTTATTGCTGGTCATTCGCTTTTTGCCGCAAGGGCTGGGTTCGCTGCGCTCCGCCAAAAAGGATGCCTCATGAGCGCGGCCTTGGTGTTGTCAGCGCGGGGCTTGAACAAAAGCTTTGGTGCCGTGGTGGCAGCGCATGACATCAACATCGACATACACAGCGGCGAGCGCATCAGCCTGATCGGTAGCAACGGGGCGGGCAAAACCACGTTTGTGAACATGATCACCGGCTATGTCAAACCGGACAGCGGCGACATTTTTTTTGCCGATAAACGCATCAACGATTTGACCCCCCGACAAATCACCCGCTTGGGTGTCGCGCGTTCATTTCAGATTCCGCAGCTCTACCCCAGCCTGAGCGTGCTGGACAACATGTTGGTGGCGCAAGCCTGTCACGCCGACCGTTTGTCTTTGTGGCGACCGGCCCGCACCGCCGAGGCGCAGTTGCAGGCAGAGTACGTGTTGCGCCGTTTTCGTTTACTGGATGAGCGTCACCGCCTGGTGTCGGAATTGCCCGGCGGCATGCGCAAGTTGCTGGACATTGCGCTGGCTATGGTCGGCGAACCCAAACTCTTGTTGTTGGACGAGCCCACCAGCGGCGTGGCCGCTGAAGAAAAATTTCCCATGATGGACACGGTGATGCAAGCGCTGAGCGATCAACCGCTGACCACCTTGTTTGTCGAACACGACATGGACATTGTCAGCCGCTATTGCAGCCGCGTGATTGCGTTCAACAGCGGCAAGGTGCTGGCCGACGATGTTCCCGAAGTGGCCTTGGCCAATGCCGAGGTGCAACTGCATGTCACCGGAGAAACAGGAGCGATCAAACATGCTTGAGCTGCAGCAATTGCATGTGGATATCGCCGGTGCGCATGTGTTGCGCGGACTGACGCTGTCGGTTCAACAAGGCCAGATGATCGGCCTGCTTGGCCGCAATGGTGCGGGCAAAACCACCACCATGCGCAGCATCATGGGCCATTTGCCCTTGCGCCAGGGCAGCATGCATTTCAATGGCCAGGATCTGTCCGTGCTGCCGCCCGAAGCGCGCGCCGGGCTGGGCATTGGCTATATGCCGGAAGACCGGGGCCTGGTGCCTGAGCTGACGGTCGAGGAAAACATACTCATCCCTTTGTGGGTCAGCAAAACCTTGGTGGTGCAACAGCGCTTGGATTTTGTCTACCAGGTGCTGCCGGTGCTCAAAGACATGTCACAACGGCGCGCGCTGTTGTTGTCCGGCGGTCAACAAAAACTGGTTGCGTTGGCGCGTGCCATGGCCGTGGGCACGCGTTTGTTGTTGCTGGACGAGCCGTTTGAAGGCGTGGCACCGGCCTTGTCCAAGAGTTTGTCAGAGGCGATTTTCAAACTCAAGGGCAGCGAGTTGTCGGTGCTGATTTCACAGTCCGACCTGAACCATTCCAGCGGCTTGTTGGATGCGACCGTGGTGATAGAGCGCGGCGCAAACGCTTGATCGCGTCAGATTAAAACCGGTTTTACACGCCTGCTTAATAGCGCTCAACCGACCGGGTGAAGCACACGCTGAGGTGCTTCAGTCGTGAAAAATTTTGCCCGGGTTCATGATGTTTTTCGGGTCCAGCGCGTGCTTGATGCTGCGCATCATGGACACCGCACCTGCGCCGGTTTCGGACACCAGGTAATCCATTTTGTGCAAGCCTATGCCGTGTTCGCCGGTGCACGTGCCGTCCATGGACAAGGCCCGCGCCACCAACTGGTTGTTCAGGGTTTCCGCCTTGGCGCGTTCTTCGGCGTTGTCCGGGTCGATCAAGTAGCCGAAATGGAAATTGCCGTCGCCCACGTGGCCGACCAAAAAGTACGGGATGCCGGAGGCATCGACTTCGGCGATCGAGTCGAGCATGCAATCGGCCAGGCGGGAAATCGGCACACAGGTGTCGGTGCTGATCACGCGGCAACCCGGGCGGCTGGTCAGCCCGGCGAAATAGGTGTTGTGACGCGCGGTCCACAAGCGGGTGCGGTCTTCCGGTGTGGTCGCCCATTCAAACGCCTGGCCGCCAAATTCGGCTGCAATCTCTTGCACGGTTTCGGCTTGCTCTTTGACACTGGCCGGAGAGCCGTGAAACTCCATCAGCAGCATGGGTTGCACCGGCAGAATGATTTTGGAATAGGTGTTGACCATGCGCACCGCGTTTTTGTCGATCAACTCTACCCGCGCAATCGGCACACCCATTTGAATGATTTGTATCGTGGTTTGCACCGCAGCTTCAATGGACGGGAATGAGCAAGTGGCGGCTGATACCGCTTCGGGCAAAGGGAACAGCTTGAGCGTGACCTCGGTGATGACACCCAGCGTGCCTTCGCTGCCGACCATCAAGCGGGTCAGGTCGTAACCGGCAGAAGATTTGCGTGCGCGTGTGCCGGTGCGAATCACCTCACCGCTGGCGGTGACCACTTCCAGACCGAGCACGTTTTCCCGCATGGTGCCGTAGCGAACCGCGTTGGTGCCGCTGGCGCGGGTGGCGCTCATGCCGCCAATGCTCGCGTCTGCGCCCGGGTCGATCGGGAAAAACAAACCGGTGCTTTTGATTTCTTCGTTCAATTGTTTGCGGGTCACGCCGGGTTGCACGGTGACCGTCAAATCTTCCGGGTTGATGCTCAGCACCTGTTTCATGCGCGAGACATCGATGCTGATGCCGCCTTGCACTGCCAGCAAATGGCCTTCCAGCGAAGAACCTATGCCAAACGGGATGATGGGTACCGCGTGTTCGGCTGCGTGTTTCACCGCGAATGCCACATCGGCCGTGCTTTCAGCAAACACCACGGCGGCGGGCGGCGGCACGGTGGTGTAGGCGGATTCATCGCGCCCATGCTGTTCACGCACCACCAGCGCGGTGGAGCAGCGTTCACCAAAATGCGCCTTGAGCGTGTCGATCAAGACCTGCGGCACCTCGCGAATGGCAATGGCGGGCAGCAAATGTTGTGCGGTGGCGGGTGCGTTCATGGCGGTGTACTCCTGGGGGAAAACCATTCTAAGCAGAGCCATGCCGCGTCCTCACGGGCATTTACCCGCCGGTGACACCGCATCTGCAAGCGATGTGTTGGCCGCCGGGATGCGCGGCCAGCGTCGCTGCGTCAGGCTTTGCCGGGCAGCTCAATGCCCGGGAAAATTTTGATGACAGCGCTGTCGTCTTCTTTGGCAAAACCGGCGGTGCTGGCTTGCATGAACATTTGGTGCGCAGTGCTTGAGAGCGGCAGCGGGAATTTGCTGGCCCGCGCCATGTCCAACACCAGGCCTAAGTCTTTGACAAAAATATCCACCGCTGACAGCGGCGTGTAGTCGGCGGCCAGCACATGGGCCATGCGGTTTTCAAACATCCAGCTGTTGCCCGCGCTGTGCGTGATCACCTCGTACAGCGCCGCCGGGTCCACGCCTTCGCGCAAGCCCAGCGCCATGGCTTCGGCGGCAGCGGCAATATGCACACCGGCCAGCAGTTGGTTGATGATCTTCACCTTGCTGCCCGCGCCCGGCGTGTCGCCCAGTTTGTAAACAGACGCGGCCATGGCATTGAGCATGGCTTCGCACTTTGCATAAGCGGCGGGCTCGCCGGCGGTCATCATGGTCATCTGACCACCGGCGGCTTTGGCCGCGCCGCCGGAGATAGGTGCATCCAGGTAATGCAGTTGCATGGATTTCAACCGTTCACCCAGCGCCACTGACCAGTTGGGGTCTACCGTGGAACACATCACAAACACGCTGCCGGGGGCCATGGCCGCTGCTGCGCCGTGTTCGCCGAACAGCACCGCCTCGGTTTGCGCCGCGTTCACCACCACGCTGATGACCACCTCGCAGGCCGCAGCCACCTCGGCAGGCGTGGCGCAAGCGACACCGCCGTCAGCGGCGAATTCCGCCGCTGCGCCGGGTCGTGCATCGCACACATGCACTTGGTAACCGGCACGACGCAAACTGCCCGCCATGCCGCGCCCCATGGCACCTAAACCGATCAAACCAACATGTGTATGGGTGGTCATGCGCGTTTCCTTTGAAAACCTCAAGCGTAGCCGACTTCGGCGGGTGCGAGACAATGGCCCGAACCAACAGGACAAGCGATATGGCCAACCGACTTTCTCAAATAGCCACCCGCACCGGCGACGACGGCACCACCGGTTTAGGCGACAACCGACGCGTCAGCAAAAACAGTTTGCGGGTGCACGCCATGGGCGAGGTAGATGAACTCAATTCACACATCGGAGTGCTGCTGTGCGAAGAGATGCCAGACGGCGTGCGAGAGCTGCTGGTCGAGGTTCAGCATCAGTTGTTCAATTTGGGCGGAGAGCTCAGCATCCCCGGTTTTGAATTACTCAAGGCAGAAGCCTTGCTGCTATTGGATAAAGCCTTGGCCGAGCACAACGCGGTTTTGCCCAAATTGCAGGAATTCATTTTGCCGGCGGGTAGCCGCGCAGCTGCTTTGGCCCATGTGTGCCGCACGGTGGCGCGTCGGGCCGAGCGCGCGGTGGTGGCACTGGGCGCAGAAGAAGCCTTGAACCCGACACCGCGCCAATACCTGAACCGCTTAAGCGATTTGATGTTTGTGTTGGCGCGTGTGCTCAACCGCATGAACGGCGGCGACGATGTGTATTGGAAGAGTGAGCGCATGAAAGCCGCTGACGCATGAGCGTTAATAGATTGCCGCGCATGGCAGGCGTTGCACTGACAAGCATGTACGTGAAGCCGCGTAGCGTGTGGCTGTCCAAGGCGCTTGTCTTGGCTTTGTGTGGTGTGTCCCTAAATGCGTTTGCAACGCAAACTTGGTTGATAGCGATGGCGAACCCGGCGGCGGTGGCTTGCAAAGAGGCGGGTGGCCAAATCAGCAAAATTTACACGGACAAAGGCGAGCAAGGTATGTGCACTTTGCCCTCGGGTGTGGTGTGCGAGGAATGGGCGTTTTTCAAAGGTGTTTGCGGGCAGGACAAGTCATTGCAAACACAGCCC
>CANNRV010000022.1 GCA_947508145.1 Comamonadaceae bacterium | reverse complement strand
GAAGACATGGCTGTGTTTCTTCAACCCTTGGCCAAACTGGGCCAACAAATGACGGCGTTCACCGGTGAAATCGGCATGAAAGCCCTCTCCAATGCAGACGAAGTGGGCGCTGCTGCGGTAGATTACTTGCGAGTCACCGGCCACTTAGTGTTTGGCTATTTTTGGGCACGCATGGCACAAGTGGCATTGAAAAAAATAGCTGAAGGCAGCAACAAACCGTTTTACAAAGCAAAAATTCAAACAGCGCGTTTTTACTATTCCAGGTTGTTCCCCGAGACCGCGTCCTTGATGCTGACTGCCCGCTCCGGCAGTGATGTGTTGATGGAAACGCAGGACATTTTTTCTTGAACCTCACCCCAATTTTGAAAGTTCAATCCCATGATGAAACATCTGATCACCATGTGCTTTGCATTTGTCAGCCTGTGCGCCAGCGCCCAAATGACACCTGTGGGCCTGTGGCACACCATAGACGATGAAACCAAGCAACCCAAAGGCGAAATCCGCATCACCGATAGCAATGGTGTGCTGTCAGGCATTGTGGTTCGTGCCCTGAAAGAAGACCCCAAGGCCAAAGCCGTGTGTGACCTCTGCAAAGACGATCGCAAAGACCAAAAAATCATTGGCATGCAAATACTGCGCAACCTCACGCGCGAGGGCAAGGAAACCGAATACCTCTGGGGCGGCAAAGGCACCATATTGGATCCGAACAACGGTAAGGTGTTTGACGTGCGCATGGTGCCCATTGAAGGCGGCAAACGCTTGCAGGTGCGCGGTTATATTGGGCCGTTTTACCGCACCCAGTTTTGGGAGCGTGTCGAATAAGACAGCAGCTACCCATCACTTCATCACAGGAACCGCCATGACATCCATTTTGAATAACCATGAGCACGGTGTGCTGACCTTGACCCTGAACCGGGTAGACAAGAAAAACGCCTTGACGGCTGATATGTATGCCAGCCTGGCAGACGGACTTGCGCAGGCAGCTGCCAACAAGGACGTGCGCGTGGTCTTGCTTCAAGGTCATGAAACCGTGTTCAGTGCGGGCAATGACATTGCGGATTTTTTGCAGCAACCGCCTGCTGATGCCAATTCACCGGTTTCGCGTTTTTTGCACGGCATCGCTGCGTTTCCCAAACCACTGCTGGCCTCGGTGTGTGGCCCTGCAGTGGGCGTGGGCACCACCATGCTGTTGCATTGCGATCTGGTGTATGCCGGCGATAACGCGGCTTTTTCCATGCCTTTCGTTAACCTGGGCTTATGCCCCGAAGCCGCATCCAGTCTGTTGGCTGTGCAACTCATGGGCTATCAGCGGGCTGCCGAAGCCTTGCTCATGGGTGAGCCGTTCATGGCGGAAACCGCCTTAGAGCTGGGCCTCATCAGCCGGGTGTTGCCACCCGCAGAGGTCAATGCCTACGCCCAGTCTCAAGCGCAAAAAATGGCCCGCAAACCCTTGAGCTCTTTGATGGAAACCAAGCGCTTGATGAAGTCCAGCCGCACGCCGCAGGTGATCCAACAGATGCAAGAAGAATCCACCGTGTTTGCCCGTATGTTGAAAGAACCAGCGGCGATTGAAGCCTTCAGTGCATTCATGGAAAAAAGAAAACCGGTGTTTTCTTGAGCCGTTAATCTGAACTGTTTGTCGTATTAACCGGTTTGACGCTGAATTGTTCTGGGCTTGCCGTTGGCATCAATCGCCACATAAGTCACATTGGCCTCCGTCACTTTCAGGTAAACACCTTGCATGCTGAAGCGTTCAGCAAACACTTCTACTTTCACTGAGATGGAGGTGTTGCCAATGCGGGTGACCGAGCTGAAAAAACTCAGAATGTCGCCCACCTTCACAGGCTGCTTGAAAATAAATTCGTTCACTGCCACTGTGGCCATGCGGCCATTCACATGGCGGGCCGGTAACACTGCACCGGCCAAGTCCACCTGGGCCATGACCCAGCCGCCAAAAATATCGCCGTTCTGGTTGCAGTCGGCTGGCATGGGGATGACTTTGAGCACCAGTTCGGCATCCTGAGGCAAACCGGCCACCGTCTGACGGGAGTCTTTGTGTTGAATCACAGGCACAATCCAGGTTGTTAATCTGAGTATTGTCCTTTATGCGTCACCACGCTGCGTCTTCCCCTGTTGTTTCAACTGACTCTCCACCGCAAGCAGCCTCTTCGGACTGGGGAACTTTAAAGCGTTTGTTTCCTTACTTGTGGGAATACAAATGGCGGGTCATGGCTGCGCTGACTTTCATGGTGTGCGCCAAATTGGCCAACGTGGGGGTGCCTTTGCTCCTCAAGGAATTGATTGATGCCATGTCGCCGCAACCCAGCGGGGCACAAGCCGTGCTGGTGGTGCCCTTGGCCTTATTGGTCGGTTACGGCTTGCTGCGCTTGTCGGTATCAGGCTTCACTGAACTGCGTGAATTGGTGTTTGCCGAAGCCACCCAAGGGGCGGCCAGAAAAATCGCTTTGCAAACTTTCGAGCATTTGCACAATTTGAGTTTGCGGTTTCACCTGGAGCGACAAACGGGTGGCATGAGCCGCGATATTGAGCGCGGTGTGCGCGGCATTGAATCTTTGATCGCGTATTCGCTCTACAGCATTGTGCCTACCTTGATTGAAGTGGTGCTGGTGCTGAGCATTCTGGGTGTCAAGTTTGACAAGTGGTACGCCATCATCACCTTGATGGCTTTGGCCCTCTATATTTATTTCACGGTGACCATCACCGAGTGGCGCACAAAGTTTCGCAAGCAAGTGAATGAATTTGATTCCAGCGCCCACACGCGTGCCATTGACTCGCTGTTGAACTATGAAACAGTCAAGTATTTTGGCAATGAGGCGTTTGAAGCGGCACGCTATGACGAAAGCCTGAACAAACTGCGCCGCGCCCGTATCAAAGCGCAAAATTCTTTGAGTGCTTTAAACATAGGCCAGCAACTCATCATCGCCGTGGCTTTGGTGGCCATGTTGTGGCGTGCCACCGACGGCGTGGTTCAGGGCCATATGAGTCTGGGTGACTTGGTGATGATCAATGCGTTCATGATTCAGTTGTACATACCTTTGAACTTTCTGGGCGTGATTTACCGTGAGATCAAACAAAGCCTGACCGACCTGGACAAAATGTTTGTATTGCTTGAAAAAGACCGGGAAGTGGCTGACAGTGCAACAGCGCATGCCTTGCAACTGGATGCGCCGCCTGAGCTCAGGTTTGAGAACGTGCATTTCGCATACCAGCCTGACCGTCCCATATTGCATGGGATCAGCTTCACTGTGCCTGCTGGCAAAACCGTGGCCGTGGTCGGCCCTTCGGGTTCAGGTAAATCCACTTTGGCGCGTTTGTTGTTTCGTTTTTACGATGTGCAGCAAGGGGCGATACGCATACAAGGCCATGAAATCAGGCAGGTGACGCAGGACAGTTTGCGGCTATCCATTGGCATCGTGCCGCAAGACACGGTGTTGTTCAATGACACGGTGTACTACAACATCGCCTATGGCAACACACAGGCTTCGCGCGAGCAAGTTGAAGCCGCAGCCAAGTCGGCGCGTATCCATGACTTCATCGCCTCCACCCCGTTGGGCTACAACACCATGGTCGGCGAGCGGGGCTTGAAATTGTCTGGTGGTGAAAAACAAAGGGTGGCGATTGCCCGCACCTTGTTGAAAAATCCGGCCATCCTGATTTTTGATGAAGCCACCTCGGCGCTGGACAGCAGCAACGAACGCGCTATTCAAGCCGAGTTACGTGAAGCGGCACAGAACAAAACCACCTTGGTGATTGCGCACCGTTTGTCTACCGTGGTGGATGCGCATGAAATTTTGGTGCTCGATAACGGGCACATTGTTGAGCGCGGCACGCACGCGCAACTGCTGTCAGCCAATGGCCGTTATGCGCAAATGTGGATGTTGCAGCAAAGCCAGGAAGACACGAATTAAGGCAAGTCGTTGTCTTCAGCAGCTTCGTCTTTGTCGCGTGGCCCGATCTTTCCCAGTCTCGCTTTCAAAGATTGCGGCTCGCCGGTGATGAGCGCGGCATACATGGTGGTGTTGCTCATCACTTTTTTGACATAGTCGCGGGTTTCATTGAAGGGGATGCATTCGGCCCAAATCGCACCTTCGAGGGTCGGACCGTTGCGCCATTTGCGTGGACGACTCGGCCCGGCGTTGTAAGCAGCAGCGGCCATGGGCATAGAGCCTTGAAAATTGTTCAACACCAGCTTCATATAACTGGTGCCAATGGCGATGTTGGTATCACGCTGGTTCAACTGGTCGGGTTGAAAATTCTTCATGCCGATTTTTTTGGCGGTCCACTTGGCAGTGCGGGGCATGACCTGCATCAAACCGCTGGCCCCGACATTGGACTTGGCGTTGACGATGAAACGGCTTTCTTGCCGCATCAAACCGTAGACATAAGCCGGGTCGAGGTTGATATCGCGTGTGCGCGGCAACACTTCTTCGCGGTAAGGCATGGGAAAGCGGTGGCTGACATCAAACAGCTGGGTGCGTTCACTGGTGTTGATACAGCGGTCCCAGACTTCCATGTCGCAAGCCCATTGCGCGGCTGCCAGCTTTTCACGGTCGTTCATGCGCCCGCGTTTGCCTTGGGCATCCACCATGCCAGAGGTGTAATTCCATTCGCGCACACCGTCTTGGCGCAAGCCTAAGCGGATGGCGTAAATCGCGCGCTGCAAGCCGGGCAATGACTTGATGGCTTCCATTTCTGCTTGAGTGGGTGGTGTTGGTCGCACGGGCAATGAAATTTTGCGGCCGAGTTCTTCCTCCGCCAGTTGTTCATAAAAGCCCTGGTGTCCGGCAATGCTTTGCAAGCCGATCAAGGCTTGGGGCATGGCGGTGGTGGAGGTGGGTTGCCTTGCAATCAATGACCTGGCCCGCCAGTACACCCAGGCAGGTTCTTTTTGTGCAGCTGGGCTCATGGCATCAATGGCCGACTCCACCATGGCCCAATTCGGTTTGCCCGGTGCGCGTAACGCAGCCCGCACCTTCCAGGCCAGCACATCGTCCGGCAGTTCTTGCACGCCTGCGGCCAGCGCGAAATAGTCCAGGGCATTGTTGTCAAACTCCATCGCGGCCTGACGCGCAATCACCGCCCACACCCATTGCAATTGCTCGTTGTTCAACAGCTTGATGAGCTTGCTGTTGTGCACTTGTTTGATGGCGGCTTCGTGGTCATTCGCGGCCAGTCGAATCAATCCCAGCGTGATCCATTCCGGTGTTTCTTTGCCCAGAGAGGTGGCGCGTTGCTGCAAAAAACGCGAGGGATTGGCCATGAGTTCATCTAGCTTGGCCATGCTTTGGTCGGACACCATGCGCAAGGCATCACGCGCTGGCGGTTTGTGGTTGATCTCCACCATGCTGCGCGCTTTGCGCCATGCCGTACCAGCACTCACCTGACGCGCTTTGAGTAACTTTTCAAACGCAAACGTACAACCTTCATCCGCATTGCGTTGCGCCAACCAGGTTCGGCGAATGTTTTCTTCCAGCGCCTGTGTGTCGTTGAATTTCTTTTGGCTGCTTTGCAACCAGTTGGCATAGCACTCGACCTCTTTGTCGTCATGCATGCGGTAGAGCGCATATTCGCGTTCAAACTGCGACCATTCCTGTCGTTGTGCCAACAGCAATAACCAGTCGTTACGCAAGCGGTCTTCCTGGTAAGTGCCTGCGTATTTGTTTAAAAATTCTTTGACCTCACTGTCATTAGCATCCCCTAGGCGGACCCGTAGCTCCCAGTAAGCCGCCCAAGGTTCCAGTATGTGACCTTTGGCCTGAGGCAATAAGTGACTGAGTTTTTTTCTGTCGTTGTGGTTGAAGGCGTTGGACATGTCGACCAGCACGGCGTCGGCTTTGTCCGAATAAGCGGTGTTGGCTGCTGACGCAGCGCACAGTGGCAACGTAAGTGCCAGCAATCCCCGGCAGAAAAAATGGCCGACGTGGTTCATTAAAGAAGGCATGACACAATCAAGGTACCTGACATAAGGTGTGCATTCTCCCATGGACAAAAAAGCCCTACGCCAACAATTGATCCAAGAACGACTGGACATGCCTGATCGTGCCGCCCGCGCGGACATGTTGCAACGGGTGATGCGCATCTGGTTGTTCGACCGCAAAGAGACTGTGATCGGTGCTTATTGGCCGATCAAAGGTGAATTCGATCCATTGCCTGCGCTTCACCGCTGGAAAGAAGATGGCGAATTGTTGGACGACCCGGTACTGCGCCGCATTGGCTTGCCCGTGGTCAACAAAGTCACCAAGACCTTGACTTTTCATGCGTGGTACCCGGGTTGTGACATGGAAGAGGATGCCTACAACATCCCCAAACCCAAAGACACGGAAGTGGTGGTGCCCACGCTGTTGTTTGTACCTTGTGTTGGTTACGGCACAGGCGGCTACCGGTTGGGCTATGGCGGTGGCTTTTACGACCGCACGCTGGCTCAGTTACAGCCCCGTCCGTTCACTGTGGGTCTGGGCTTTACCAACGGGTTTATTGAAGACATGGTGCCTGAGCCCCATGATGTGCCCTTGGACGCATTGTTAAATGAAAACGGCGTGGTCTGGCCTACGCATTTCTCTTAAGGCGTTGTTAAATGTTTAACGCTGATGCGGTGTCTGCCGCTTGCTCCGTCAGCCATTGAGAAAACACATTTACTTCTTCACATCCGGTGCTCATGGGGCTGGTCAATAACCAATAGCCCATTGGAGATTCATTGCGATGACCCGGTAACACCTCGACCAAATCGCCGCGCGACAAAATTTCAGCCACCAGCGGCGGTCTGGCCAGCACCAGTCCCAAACCATCTAAGGCCGCCTGTACCGATTGGTAGGTGTAATTGAAATACAACCAGCGCTTGGGTTGCAATTGATGCAAGCCGTGCCCGTTCAACCACAAACGCCAGTTCATCCAATCCATATAGGTTGAGGTTTCCAGGTTTTGCTCAATCAAGGCAAAGCGGGCCAGGTCCGAGGGTTGTTGAATAGACGGCTCGCTGGCCAGCAGCGCGGGGCTGGCGACCGGCATCAGTTGTTCACCGAACAGTTTGACTGCGCCTTTGGGCATGGTGGATGCCGGTCCATAGCGAATCGCAATATCAATGTCAGTGCTTGCCAAATCTTGCGGTTTGTCGTTGGCATGGATGCGGATATCAATATCGGGATACCGGGATTGAAACTGTGCCAAGCGGGGAATCAACCACATGGACGCAAACGATGCAAACGTGGTGACCGCGATAGAGCGACGCACAGACGTGGTTCTGATATCACGCACCGTGTTGTCCAGTTGACTCAGCATCTGGCTGACCACTTGCTGCAATTGTGTCCCTGCTCGGGTGAGCTCCACTGAGCGCGATTGCCGCACAAACAAACTCTGCCCCAGCTCTGCTTCAAGGCTTTGGATTTGACGGCTGATGGCCGACTGTGTCAATGACAACTCCAACGCCGCTGCACTGAAATTCAATAACCTGGCCGTGGCCTCAAACGCCCGCAAAGGGCCGAGAGACAAGGACCGGGTTCTGAGTATGGACATGGCGCATTCCAAATGAGTGGCTGGCTAGGCAACACAGCTTAACGTCAAACCACTTTTCTTTGCATGCGAATTACGCATGAATCAGCGGCCTTTTTTTCATTGGACCTTGACTGCGATGTTCTGCAAGATTCACGCTCCATGAACAGGAGTATTGGCGATGAACCAGCAAGCAACTCATCTCTTAGCCATAGACACACTGTGGACTGCACGTCCCGAGTGTCCATCTGAATTGCTGATCAACAGCGGTCGCGCCTGGGTGACCATGACCGGCACCTTGGACAAAACCAACCCCGACTATGTGCTCTCAACAGGCGACACCCTGACCGTGCCGGCAGGCCAGCACTTGGTTGTGGAGGCTTGGCCAAGGCACTCTGGCGATACGCTGACAGTGTTTTGGCAAGCTGTGGCCACAAACCAGACGCACAAAGGCGAAGCAGCACCCGCTTAAGTGCGGGGCTAACTTGCTTATGATGGGCAGGTCGTCTAATTTGAGAGGTGAGACATGTCCAAAGCGTTTGCCAGCCAGAGTGATCTGAGCGATAAAAAAATCAGTTTCACCCAACTCAGCAAGCATTGCTGGGCGTACACCGCAGAGGGCGACCCGAATTCAGGGGTCATCATTGGCGACAAATGCATTTTGGTGAGTGACACCACCGCCACGCCCTTGATGGCGCAAGACTTGATTGCACGCATACGCGAAGTCAGTGACAAGCCTATCCAATACGTGCTGCTCACTCACTACCACGCGGTGCGCGTGCTCGGTGCCAGTGCGTACGTGGCTGAAGGTGCGACCGAGATCATTGCCAGCAAAGGCACTTACGACCTGATCGTCGAGCGCGGTGCCGAAGACATGCAAAGTGAAATGGACCGGTTCCCGCGATTATTTCGAGGTGCGGACAGCGTGCCCGGCTTGACCTGGCCGACCTTGGTGTTTGGTGACGGCAAGCCCGGCAGACAAGGCGCGATCCGTTTGGATTTGGGCGGTGTCAGTGTGGATATCTGGCACCCCGGCGCAGGTCACACACGTGGTGACACGATTGCTTGGGTGGAAGAAGAAAAAGTGCTGTTCAGCGGTGACTTGGTCGAATACCAAGCGGGTGTGTACACCGGAGATGCGCATCTGGCCGAATGGCCTGCCACGCTGGAAGCATTGCGCGAATTGCAGGCCCATGCGATTGTTCCCGGACGCGGTGAGGCCATGCTGGGTTTGGACAATGTCAACAAAGCGCTGGACTACACCAAGCTGTGGGTAGAAACATTGTTTGAATGCGGCAAACAAGCGGTGGCACAACAGATGGATTTAAAGGCCGCCATGGCCTTGACCCGCCAGCACATGGATCCGGTGTTCGGCAAGGTGTTTATTTATGAACACTGTCTGCCATTCGATGTCAGCCGCGCTTACGACGAAGCCAAAGGCATTGCGCATCCGCGCATCTGGACGGCAGAGCGTGACAAGGAAATGTGGGCCTCCTTGCAAAGCTGATGCATCAAGACGGCTTTTGTCGCATCAAGGCTTTGACATCGTTTTCGTAATCTTTCAGCACCCTCGCTGCCCGGGCGCGTTGCTCAGGCGTGGTGGTGTTGTGCAATACCGCCGCCGCTTCGCAATTGGCCTGTTTGCGTTTTTGCAGATAAGCCGCATACGAGGCATCCGGGGAATGCATGCTGTTGTACAGCCATGTATGCACCAGCGCCTTGGCTTGCTCGGGTGAGGGCTTGGTTTGAGCGATCTGCTCATGCATGGCCAAATTGTCTTTTTGTATGCGCACACGTTCTGCATACGTGCGCTCGCCCTCGTAGCCCGAGTGTTGCGCCAATTGGCGCAGCAGTTTTTCTTGTGAAGGAGTTAGCCTGCCGTACAAGCGCTCGGCCTTGGACTGGCCTTTGTCCACCTGCACGGTCAATTGTCGTTGCGCGGAATCGTCCAGTTTCCAATCTTTGCGGTAGTCCTTCCCATCTTCAGCGTATTTATTTTTCAAGGTGTGTAACTGTGCCGGGCTCAGACTCAAGGCCAAGCGGGCCACGGGTTCTTCAAATTGAACCGCCAGGTTTTCCATCAGTTCTGACACCTGATCGACCACAGCGCAAACTTGATCGGGCGATACATTCTCAGGCGCGATTTTTTGCATCTGCGACAGCAGATCGGCATAGGCAGGCAATTGTTGTTGGCGGTGCCAATTCAGCACCAGCTGTAAATCGGCCAGTGTTTGCTTTTTCTGTGCCTTGTTCAAATCCAGGTGCGGATCGATCCACAGGAACATCATCAGTTGCGGGGCATTGTTGTAGCCTGACACCACCAAACTGCACCCGCTTAACGCCATCAAACATGCCAAGCCCCACAGTTTGGCCGATCTGGCCAGCAAGCGCAGGGGCTGATTGATAATCGCAGGCAAACAGGGAATTAATTTCATGTCAAACATTGATGTGGTCATCATGGCAGCGGGCAAAGGTACCCGCATGAAGAGCAGTATGCCCAAAGTGCTTCACCGTTTAGGTGGCAGGGCTTTGTTACAGCACGTGATTGACACCACACGGCAAATTCACGCGCGTCGCGTGGTGGTGATCACCGGGCATGGCGCGGATCAGGTGGAAGCCGTGCTGGCGCAGCAAGCCGGTTTGCAAACTGTGCGGCAAATGCCGCAACTGGGCACCGGCCACGCCATGCAACAGGCTGTTCCCGTGTTACCCGACGACGGCGTGACGCTGGTGTTGTCCGGTGATGTGCCATTGATTCAAGCAGACACTTTGCACGCTTTGCTGGCACTGGCCGATGGCAGTAGCTTGGCATTGTTGACTTTGCAAACGGCCAGCCCCACGGGTTACGGTCGCATTGTGCGCAACGATAGCCAGCAAGTGAAGGCCATCGTGGAAGAAAAAGATGCCACGCCTGAGCAGCGCCGCATCGAAGAAATTTACAGCGGCATCATGGCCGTGCCCACCCGCTTGCTGCGCGGCTGGTTGGCGCGTTTGGACAACCGCAATGCCCAAGGCGAGTTTTATTTGACCGACGTGGTTAAGTTTGCGGTGGCCGATGCGTGTGAGGTGAAAGCCCACTGTATAGAAGACGCATGGCAGGTTGAAGGTATCAATACGCCGCTGCAATTGGCCGAAATGGAACGAAGTTACCAGCAATTACAAGCCCGGCGTTTATTGGACCAAGGTGTTCGACTCGCTGACCTGAGTCGCTTGGATGTGCGCGGTGAATTGCACTGCGGCGCAGACGTTGAAATTGATGTGAACTGTGTGTTTGAAGGCAAAGTCAGCTTGGGCGATGGTGTGCGCATCGGCGCCAACTGCGTCATCATCAATGCAGATATTGGTGCGGGCACGCAGATACTGGGCTTCACCTACATCGACGGCGAAGAAAAAGGGGTGCGCATCGGCAGCGCTGCACGCATAGGACCGTTTGCCCGCTTGCGCCCCGGTGCTGATCTGGGCGATGAAGTGCACATCGGTAATTTTGTCGAAGTCAAAAACAGCAGCCTGGCCAAAGGTGCCAAAGCCAACCATCTGGCCTACCTCGGTGATCTGAGTGTGGGTGAGCGGGTCAACTATGGGGCTGGTGTCATCTCTGCCAACTATGACGGTGCCAATAAGCACCACACCATCATCGAAGCAGATGTGCATATCGGCAGCAACAGTGTGTTGGTGTCGCCGCTTACCTTGGGTGCAGGTGGCACCATCGGGGCCGGTTCGGTCATCTCCAAAAACACACCGGCTGGCGCTTTGACAGTTGCCCGTGCCAAACAAATCAGCATTGCTGACTGGCACAGGCCGGTGAAAAATAAAAAATAAAGGACACAGACTATGTGCGGCATCGTTGGCGCGGTTTCTACCCGCAATATTGTTCCTGTGCTGGTGCAAGGCTTGCAACGCTTGGAATACCGGGGCTATGACTCTTGCGGCGTTGCCGTCGTTGCCCAGCAGCCGCAATTGGGCCAGGCAGCCGGTTTGCAACGGGCGCGAAGCACCTCACGCGTGGCCGAGTTGGCCGAGCAGGTGAACAACCCGACGGGGGGCTTGCAAGGCATGACCGGCATCGCGCATACGCGCTGGGCCACCCACGGCGCACCTGCGGTACACAACGCACACCCGCATTTCAGCCATGGTGCGGGCAAGCCGACTGACGGAGCGCAGGCGCGCATAGCCTTGGTGCACAACGGCATCATCGAAAACCACGAAGAATTGCGCGCGCAGTTACAAGCCCAAGGCTATGCGTTTGTCAGCCAGACCGACACCGAGGTGATGGTCCATTTGATTGACTCTCTTTACCAAGGCGATGTGTTGCAAGCGGTGATGCAAGCGGTTGCGCAATTGAAGGGCGCGTTTGCGATTGCCGTCATTGCCAAAGACGAACCCGGTCGGGTCATCGGTGCGCGTGCCGGTTCTCCGCTGATTCTTGGTGTGGGCACGAATGAACATTTTCTGGCCAGTGATGCCATGGCGCTGGCCGGGGTCACCGATCAAATTGTTCATCTGGCCGAAGGCGATGTGGTCGATGTTCAACTCAACACGTATGCGGTGTATGACGCATCGCATCAGTTGGTTCATCGTCAGGTGCTCACCGTGCAAACCCATAGCGGTGCCGCCGAGTTGGGCCCTTATCGACACTACATGCAAAAGGAAATTTTCGAGCAACCTCGCGCCATTGCCGACACGCTGGAAGGCATTGAAGGCATCGTGCCCGAATTGTTCGATCAGCCGCATTTGCCAGCACAAGCAGCCAATGTGTTTGCAGATATTGACAACGTGCTCATCCTGGCTTGCGGCACCAGTTATTACAGCGGCTGTGTTGCCAAATATTGGTTGGAGTCCTTGGCGCAAATTCCTTGTCAGGTGGAAGTGGCCAGCGAATACCGTTACCGTGACAGCGTGCCGAATCCGCGCAGCTTGGTCGTGACCATCACGCAGTCCGGCGAAACCGCCGACACACTGGCTGCACTGCGGCATGCGCAAAGCCTGGGCATGTTGCACACACTCACTGTGTGCAATGTGGCCACCTCGGCCATGGTGCGTGAATGCAAACTGGCTTACATCACCCGTGCAGGTGTTGAAATCGGCGTGGCCTCTACCAAAGCGTTCACCACGCAATTGGCAGGCTTGTTTTTGCTCACATTGGCATTGGCCAAGTCCAAGAACCGGCTTCAACTGGAAGTCGAAGCGCAACACCTCAAGGCCATGCGGCATTTGCCCGTGGCATTGCAAAGCGTGTTGGCACTGGAGCCGCAAATCATCGCCTGGGCGCAAGATTTTGCTGACAAAGAAAACGCGTTGTTTCTCGGGCGCGGCATGCACTACCCGATTGCGCTTGAAGGCGCATTGAAATTAAAAGAGATCAGCTACATACATGCTGAAGCCTATCCGGCGGGTGAGCTCAAACACGGCCCGTTGGCTTTGGTCACCAGCGCCATGCCGGTGGTCACGGTTGCGCCCAATGACGCTTTGTTGGAAAAACTCAAAAGCAATTTAGAGGAAGTGCGGGCCAGAGGTGGCGTGCTGTATGTGTTGGCCGATGCCGATTCACGCATACGCTCAGGCGAAGGTTTGCACGTGATTCGCATGCCTGAACACTATGGCGTGTTGTCGCCATTGCTGCATGTGGTGCCATTGCAATTGCTGGCTTATCACACCGCGTGCGCCCGAGGCACGGATGTAGACAAACCCCGTAATCTGGCCAAAAGCGTGACTGTTGAATAAGGCTTATTTGCAGGCAAGCAGTATCTGTATAAATTCATAAACTCAGATAAATACAGTTATCTGGGTTCACGTATGAACAAATTCATTGCATTGCTTGTTTTATTCGCTGCGGGCTGTGGCGGTTCTGCTTCTAACGATGCACCGTCCTTGCCGACGGTAACCGAGGTCACGGCCAGCCAAACCAGTTACCAGGCGGCGAACCGGCAACTCACTTTGGTGGCAGCTGCCAATGCAGCTTCCTCATATTGCTTCAAGACCGGCACCCAAGCGCCATTGGCATCTGACCCTTGTTTTCAAAACTCGAAAGAAAAAACCATTGATCTGACAGGAAGCCTGACCGCTTACCATGTGTGGGTCAAAAATGCGTCGGGCACGGTCAGCGCCACGTCGCAATCCGGGCCATGTTCGGCAGCAGGCTTTGCAGCCTCTGACAAAAGCCTGTTGCCCACCGTGTGTATCAACACCAGCTTGGGCGAGATGGTGCTGGAACTCGAGGCTGACAAGGTGCCAAACACCGTGGTCAATTTTTTGAAATACGTGAATGCAGGTTTTTACAGCGGCACCGTGTTTCACCGACTGGGTTCCAACTTTGTGCAAGGCGGTGGCGGGCAGTTGGTCAACCACCAGTTGGTCTCCAAAACCACTTTGTATTCGCCCATTGCCATGGAAAAGCCAAGCAGCACCGGGGTATACAACAGCATTTATTCCATTTCCATGGCCAGAACCTCTGACCAGAATTCAGCCACCTCAGGCTTCTTCATCAATCTAGACAACAACTCCAGTTGGAACGCAGATGCCAATCCTTACGCCGCATTTGGCCGCTTGATTTCGGGTTATTCAGTGGCTTCGGCCATTTCCAAATTGACCGGTACGGTGGGCACAGACGGCACTGTCACACCCGACCAAGCGGCAGTGGTGTTGTGGGCGGTGCAACTCAAGTAATAGCACTTGCGTTTGATCAAGCATGGCATGATTGAGCTGAACACGTCAGGAGACCACGCATGCAAGACTTCACCAACGCGCCCAGCGATTTACCTGTGCCCCATGACGATGGAGGCGCGGACCATTTACTGAGCATGCGTTTACCAGCGCTTGGTTTGGTTTCAACGCAAGGCGGTGTGGTTGATGTATCTGCCTTGTCGGGATATGTGGTGATTTACTGTTATCCGATGACTGGCGTGCCCGGTGTGGCATTGCCACCGGGCTGGGACCAGATTCCCGGCGCGCGAGGATGCACGCCGCAAAACTTGGCCTACCGTGATCACCACACTGATCTGACTGAACTGGGTGCGACCGTATTTGGGCTCAGCACCCAAAGCACGGCATACCAACAAGAAATGGCCGAGCGACTGCACTTGCCATTTGCCGTGTTGAGTGATGCAGACATGGCTTTTGCCAAGGCCATGAACTTACCGACATTCCATACATCCGGCATGCATTTGCTCAAACGCTTAACCCTGATTTGCAAAGACCAACACGTGGTGGCGGTGAAATACCCGGTATTCCCCAGCAACAGCGATGCAGCTTGGGCTGTCAACTGCTTGCGTGCAATGGCTCAATCTCAACTTGATTAAGTAGCAGCGGTTTAACCAGTATCTGGTAAGCGTCCGCATCAAAAGTGTGTGTGGGCATCACTTGAATGGTGTGCGTGGTCTGCCTGTTGCACGATGTGCCCTGGTAAGCCCAATGTTGAATTCTGTGTTTTTGCACCCAATCGCCGCGCCGCTCCACCAAATGGATAGCACCTGCAAATGGCCAGGTGTGTACTTGCAAGGCTTGTAAAGCATCCAGCAACCGTTGGTCATGCGCCATGCGCGGCTCTGCACCCACACAGGCACCGGCGCATTGTTTGGTTTGCCAGCCAAAGCACCCACGCGAAGTTGTCTTTTCCAGTCCGAGCAATTGCATGCACAAACGATGTTGTGCGGCCAGCGAGTGAAGTTTTTGATTCGCAGCATGCAAGGATGAAAACAAACCATACAAACCCGGCGTGATGCCGTGCTGAACTTGACGACCGTCCATGATCTTCAGCACACACGCTTGTGCTTCGGTGCTGAGTTGAATGCTGAACAACTGCTTCACGCGCCGCAAGCGTTGGTTGAACAAAGGGCTATGGGTTTTGATCAGATGCGACTCTAGGAGCAGTGCGCCGATTTCACCGGCGGTCTCCATGCAAGTGATATGTCGGGTTTGCGCCAGCATGCGTTCTTCATCCGGATTGCGCAGATGTGACATGACACGCGAGCGGATATCGACACTTTTGCCTATGTACAGCGGCAAGCTGCTGTCGCCATGAAAAATATACACACCAGGTGCATGCGGTAACTGACTGACGCATTCGGTTAAGGGCATGCAGGGGTTATATATCGCTTTGCCAAACCGGCTGTCTATAATTTGGGCATTTGATGAGCTACTTAAAACACATCCGCCACGACCTGCAAGACATGCAGGCTTACACCGTGCAAGACGCTGTCGGCATGGTCAAGCTGGACGCGATGGAGAACCCGCATCGACTTTCCCCGGAATTGCAAGCGCAATTGGGCGCTCGCCTAGGCGCAGTGGCTGTGAACCGTTATCCCGGCAGCCGTATTGACGATTTGAAACAAGCCATTGCCATGCACACCGGCATGCCCGAAGGCTACAGCCTGATGTTGGGTAACGGTTCAGACGAATTGATTTCATTGTTGTCCATGGCCTGTCAGCTGCCTGGGGCCAGCGTGTTGGCACCCGAACCCGGCTTTGTCATGTATGCCATGAGCGCCAAACTGCAAGGGCTGCAGTACGTTGCGGTGTCACTGCGCGATGATTTCGAGTTAGATGAAGCGGCCATGTCGGCGGCGATTGCACAACACCAACCAGCCATTGTTTATTTGGCGTATCCGAACAACCCGACCGCCAATTTGTGGGACGCGCAAGTCATGCGTCGCCTGATTGCGCAGGTGTCGGCTTATGGTGGCTGGGTGGTGTTGGATGAAGCCTATCAACCGTTTTCTTCAAACACTTGGTTGACTGAGATCAATCGAGACCCCGCAGCAAACGCACAAGTGCTGTTGATGCGCACGCTCTCTAAATTTGGTCTGGCCGGTGTGCGCATTGGTTACATGCTGGCACGCAGTGAAGTGATTCAGCAGTTAGACAAAATCCGCCCGCCTTACAACATCAGCGTGTTGAATGCCGAATGCGCGTTGTTTGCGTTGGAACACGCCGAGGTGTTTAAGCAGCAAGCGTTAGACATTTGCAAAGAACGTGACCGCTTGGCGCATCAACTCAAAGCATTGCCGCACGTCACTGTTTACCCCAGCCAAGCCAACATGATGTTGCTTCGTTTGACGGGTGACAACGAAGCGGCCACGCAGGTGTTCAATGCCTTGAAGGCCAGAAACATACTCGTGAAGAACGTTTCTAAAATGCACCCTGTATTGCACCATTGCCTGCGCATCACCGTAGGCACCTCGACAGAAAACGACCAGCTGCTAACTGCGCTGAAAGAGATACTGGCTTGACAGCCGGGCTTCACACCAAAGACCACCATGACTGAACGCATAGCCGAAGTACACCGCGACACCAAGGAAACCCAAATTCAAGTGCGGGTCAACCTCGACGGCACAGGCCAGTCCGACTTGTCCACCGGCATCGGTTTTTTTGACCACATGCTGGACCAGATCGCGCGTCACGGCTTGATCGACCTCAGTATCAAAGCCACCGGCGATTTGCATATTGACGGTCACCATACCGTCGAAGATGTCGGCATCACTTTGGGCCAAGCAGTGGCAAAGGCAGTGGGTGATAAAAAAGGCATTCGCCGTTATGGCCATGCGTATGTGCCTTTGGACGAAGCGCTCAGCCGCGTGGTGGTCGATTTCTCTGGCCGCCCCGGGCTTGAAATGCATGTGCCTTTCAAGAGCGGCATGATCGGTCACTTTGACTCTCAATTGGCTTTCGAGTTTTTCCAAGGCTTTGTGAACCACGCATTCGTCACCTTGCATATTGACAACCTGCGCGGCGAAAACGCCCACCACCAGGCTGAGACCGTGTTCAAAGCATTTGGCCGCGCATTGCGTGCAGCCACTGAACTCGACCCACGCTCAGCCGGTGTGATCCCTTCTACCAAAGGCTCGCTCTAAGCTTTTATTCCTATGGCAAGCGTCGCGGTTATTGATTACGGCATGGGCAATTTGCGCTCGGTGGCGCAAGCCGTCATCGCAGCAGCGCACGGCAGCGGGGTGGAAGTCATCATCACCGCCGACCCGGCACAAGTGCGCAAAGCCGAGCGCGTTGTATTGCCCGGTCAAGGCGCGATGCGCGACTGCATGCGCGAGTTACATGACAGCGGTTTGATGCCCGAAGTGATGCATGCCGCAGCCAATAAGCCGATGTTTGGTGTGTGCGTCGGCATGCAAATGTTGTTGGACCACAGCGCTGAAGGCGATGCCGCAGGCACGGCGTGTCTGGGACTGATCCCCGGCGAAGTGGTCAAGTTTGAGTTGAGTGGTCAGCATCAGCCCGATGGCAGCCGCTACAAAGTCCCGCAAATGGGCTGGAACCGCGTGCGCCAAACCCGGCCCCATCCCGTGTGGGCGGGCGTGCCGGACAACAGTTATTTCTATTTTGTGCACAGTTTTTACGCCCGGCCGTTAGATGTGCGCCACACCGCTGGGGAAACCGATTACGGCCAGCCCTTTACCTCGGCGGTTTCAAGGGATAATATTTTTGCAACCCAGTTTCACCCTGAAAAAAGCGCTGACTTGGGCCTGATGCTTTACCGCAATTTTCTTTCCTGGTCTCCTTGATGACCGTTGTCTTTTGACTGATACAACTATCACTTATGTTGCTCATTCCCGCGATTGACCTGAAAGACGGTCATTGTGTGCGCCT
>CANNRV010000021.1 GCA_947508145.1 Comamonadaceae bacterium | reverse complement strand
ATTTCTGACTCGATGGCCGAATGGTGAATGGCATCCACAGTACTGGCATGCGTGTCCAGTACCATTTCAAGCACTTCCACCACATCGGATTCAGATTGAGATTTACGCTCATGCACCAGCGCTCTGGCTGCATTGATATTCTTGTCGTTCAGCAGGAGGTCAGAAAATGCTTCAATCAATTGACCTTCCGCATTGATACGTCTGACGTGCAATAGCATTTGTATGCAACCGCCAACGATCAATAAGATGATTAAATAATTGATTTGCGGGTGCGGGTTGCCATTGATGGTACCCATGATTTCATGGTTGAAGTAGGTGGCACCCAGTCCTATCAATAGAACCGGAATACCCACCAAAAAGTAATAGCGCTGTAGTCGTTTCATGGGTGGTTTTCCTGAGTTAATGCGATTCCCTGAGCGCTCGGGTGGTGAACCTGAGCAATGGCGATATGAAATAACTGAATATGCTGCGCTGGCCGACGATCACATCTGCACTGGCGGTCATGCCGGGCAACAACACCTCTTCAGCCAGCGGTCCTTTGGCGGGCAAAGTTTGTATCAATAACCGGTAATACCGCTGACCGTTTTCGTCTTGCAAGGTATCTGCACTGACTTCAGAAACTTCGCCTTCCAAAGCGCCATACACGGTGTAGTCGTAAGCGCCGATTTGTACTCTGGTGCGCAAACCTGTTCTCAGACTGGCACGGTCATCCGGCTTGACCCGGGCTTCAACTGCCAAGGGGCCTTCGGTCGGTGTGATTTCAAGCACTGATTCGCCCGGTTTGACAACACCGCCAATGGTGTTGAACATCAGCCGGTTGATGATGCCGGCTATCGGCGCTCTGACATCAGTGCGTGACACACGGTCGCTGTCGGCTTTGATACCTGCATTGATCCTGTTGATTTCAGCGGACACCTGGTTGAGTTCGGTTCTGGCGTCTGAGCGGAATTTGGACATGGACTCATTCAGTCGCGCATTGATTTCTTCTTGTGCGGACGTCAGTCTGGGGATGGTGTTGATCACATCTTTGTATTGCGTATTCAACCGTTCGGTTTTGCCTTGGGCATCCAGGTATTCCATTTTGGAAGCCACGCCTTTTTTGTAGAGGTTCTCAATCAACTGCGACTGCTGTTTAGCCAGATTGAATTCAGAGGACATATTGAGCGCTCGCGACTGCGCTTCTTTGAGCTCTGATTGACGTTGCAGCAACTGTTGTTGCAAAGCGGACTGCTCGGATTTGATCCGGTTCTGTCGCTCATCAAAAGCGTTTTTTTCCAGATTTCGCAGGGTGATGTCTATGTCCTGATCGAACACCAGTGTGGAGCTGCCCTGAGACTCTGCTCTGAGCCTGGATTGACTGGCTCTGAGTGCCTGCAGTCTGGATCTGACTTGCAAAAAATTGCTGTTTGCACCAATGTCAGACAGCTTCATCAAAATCTGACCGGCTTGTACTTTTTGGCCTTCTTTGATAAGTATTTCATTCACGATGCCACCCTCCAAGTGTTGTATGACTTGGGAGCGGCTGGCCGTGACGATGCGGCCTTGCGCACGGACAATCTTGTCAATTTTGGCCAGCATGGTCCATGCCAGAAAAGCGACAAACACCGAGGCCAGCAACACCACGTACAACTTGTAGTCGCTGTGTATCGACGGCTTGTCTGGTAAACCTACAGCCGCTTGATCGGCTGAGCTGCTCATCACAGCAGACGGCGTGTCAGCGGTGTGGCCGGATGCGCTGTTCATGGCTGCACAGCCTTGAGCAAAATACGTGAATTGTTGGCAGATTCGCTGCTGCTTTCCACCACGCGCATGGAAATGAGATTAGGCGGTACATTGTTTTTCAGCAGGATATTGCGAATGGCGTTGACCCGGTAATAACCGATACGTGCAGACTCAGAGAAGCCTTTGGGTACGTTGACACGTATTTGCCAGTTCGTGGATTTAAGCGGATAGTTGGCAGTGATTTTCTGAATCAGTTGTTCCGCTTCTTTTTCACTTAATTCAAGCACGTCATTGTCAAACACCACCAGAATGCCTCCGGCGCTCAATGGGGAAATATGGTTTTCCCCCAGGCGGCTGTTTGACTTGACTGCAGTGGCATTGACCATGTCTGCATTGAGGTTGTCCTCATCTAAGCCACCTGGCTGATCTTTGCGGCCTTGCTTGAGTTTGTTTTTATCGCTGTTGTTTTTTAATTGTTTATTTTCAGATTCCAGTTTGGCGATTTTTTCAGCTTGCTCTTTGATGATGATGTCTGCACTTCTTGATA
The DNA here is from genome assembly GCA_947508145.1 of Comamonadaceae bacterium. Lineage (GTDB taxonomy): Bacteria > Pseudomonadota > Gammaproteobacteria > Burkholderiales > Burkholderiaceae_C > Limnohabitans. The sequence continues at coordinate 15,953 of CANNRV010000021.1, read as the reverse complement.
TGTCGTTGGTTTGCAGGGGATTGGGGTTGTTTTTTATTTGAGCCGGATCTTGTTCTTGCAGTTTGGATTCGACTTTGATTTTTGATGCACTTTTCGCTTGTTCCTTCTCAACAGCACCATTGTCTGGTTTCATTCGCGCAATTTGAAGAATAGAACTGATGACAACAATGGCCATGACCGCAATCACAAATAACAAGTTGATTGCCAGATTGGTGACAGCGTCCACATAACCGGGCCAGAAAATATCTGACGCGTCGTTGGAATCAGATGAGGCAGCCATGCTTATTTCGCTTTCGTATTTTTTTCCGGGGTCTTTTCCATCACGGGCAAATTCGAACTTTCAACCCGGTTGTCCTTGACTTGAATAACCGGTGTCAAAGTGATTTGCGCGTCCTGGGGTGAGTTGCCATTCATATTGAGATCAACCGGCGAATCGCCTTGCTGAAGATTGGCTGGCTCTGATGTGTTCACATCCACTGTGTTGAGCTTGATCACAGGCGGTGGGGTGACGCCCATGGATGCCTTGGTATCGAAGCGAATACCGGCCTGATTGGCAACCTGCGACAACACACCTATGCGGCGCAGCAGTTGTGCATGGGCTTGCATTTGCTGAGCCAGGGTTTGCACCAAACGTTGTCTCGCGGCGAAATATTTTTCATTCGCATCCAATGCTTCCAGCAATGAATTGATGCGCCCGCTTTTGATTTGCTCCCTGACGGACAACAGCACAATTTGCGCTGCCTGTTGTTCGGATTGGCCGGTGACGATTCTTAACGTGGCCGATTGCAACAGTGAAAAATCTGCTTCCACACCTTGCAGGGTTCTTTCGGCTTCTTCATTCAATCGACCTTCCCGGTTGACCAGTTCAGCGGCGGCGGCCTTGGCAGCAAACAACTCCTTACCGCCAAGAGACATCTCCCAGTTCACCACGGCGAGGATGCGGTTATCAATTTGTTGGGGATTCACCGCGCGGACATTTTTGTTTTCATCCCGCTCGACACTCAATGACAAGGTGGGCAGATACCGGCTGTACTGAGATGAAATGGTCAATTCCTGCGCTCTGATTTCCTTGCGTATGGTTTGCAGGTCATAGCTGTTTTCCCAGACGATTTTGCGTATCCCTTGCTGCGTGCTTGGCAGGCCAGGCAATTGGTTTAAGTAGGGCAATTGAATAGCTTCAGGCAACAAGCCTGTGAGGCGCTGCACTTCCAGCAAGGCGTTTCTGTAGTTGGCTTGCAATTCGATGCGGGACTGCTGCGTCTGCAGCACCCGTGTTCGTGTCCTTTCCAGGTCTGCAACGCTGGAAGCACCCGATATGTTTCTGGATTGAATGTACTCAAGAATATTGTTGAACTCGCTCAGTTCTTCGTCGGCAAAGTCCAGAATCATCCGGCTGGTTGCCAGATTGATCACAGCGTTCACAGCAGCCAGTGCCACGGTTTCTTTGGTGGAATGGAGTTTCCACGTGGCAGCATCCTGGTTGCTTAATTCACTCATCCAGTCTCTGGTGACCGGCAGATTGATCAGTGGCTGTGTCAATCTGTAGGCTGCTGTGGTGGTGGTGTGGCTATTTTCCGAACCGCCTTGCTGTTTTGAACGCTCCGGACCGGTGGCATATTTGGCACTGGCTTTGGGAAACAAATCAGCTCTGGCACTTTTGCTTCTGGCAATTGCCACATCCAACTGGGATTGAACCTGATCCAGCACAGGGCTGTAATTGATGCCTGCGTAGACCAGGTCGGCCATCGACAGGCTTTTATCAATATCTACTTTTGCTTTTTTGCCCTTGATGACAGCACTTTCATCTTCCAGTTCTTTATTGGGCAAATCAATAAACGGATTGTTGTTCAACACGCCAAATGTCAAACGCTGGCGGGAAAAATCCGGCGTATACAACAGACTGCCATCGTCATTTTTCATGCCCCTGGGCCTGGGATTGACCAATAGTTTTTTGTCCGTCGGCACCAAAATATCTGGCCATTGTCCGAGTGCAATCGGTGACATTTTGCTGTCGTTTGCGTCCGTGTCTGTTTTGTCTTTGTTAGCGGTTGACGCAGCAGGTTTTGTTTTTTTACCTGACTTGATCACATTCAGAGTGTTGCCCAACGTGGTCGAATGATCCAACACTGTTTTTTGGTCGGCCGTAACGCTCTCAATCATCAAACGAGTGTTTTCGCGTTCCTGGTTCAGCTTGGTGTCTTCCACAGGATCTGCCGATGGGTTTGGCTTGGCTTGGCTGACGGGTTTGTCCGCAGCCAGTGCCTGATTGAGCACCATGATCACGGCGCTCATCACAAAACTTTGGAAGTGTTTTTTCATGGTTTTATCTTTCCCTCAAAGCTTCTCTGGCACGCAACACGGGTTTGAACAAATAATCCAGAACAGTTTTATGCCCCGTCTTGATATCTACCTGTGCTTGCATACCCGGAATAATGGGAAGTAACTCGCCTTTGGGTGATTTCAGCGTGGATGTTTTGGTTTTGACAAATGCGCGGTAATAAGTCTCGTCGCGCTTGATGTCATCGCGTAAGGTGTCCGGGCTGATTTGCACCAGCTCGGCATCCAGCCAACCGTAAATGCCAGAGTCATACGCAGTGAGCTTGACGGTGGCGTGCAGGCCAGGTCTTAAAAAGGCGATGTCAACCGGCCGGATTTTTGCGTCAATCAGCAGATTCTCTTCAATGGGGACAATTTCCAGAATATCTTGTCCGCTCTGAATAACTGCCCCAATGGTGGATATCCTGATATTTTTGACGATGCCTTTTTTCGGAGACCGGATCACAGTACGTTTGAATGCATCGCTTTTGCCGATCAGCGTGGCATTTTGTGAACCCAATTCACCCTGGATTTTGGCCAGTTCGGCAGAGGCATCGGCTTTGTATTTTTCATTGATATCGTTGATGCGCCCTTTGATTTCCTCCAGATTTTTTTTGATTTTCAGCACATCAATATCTGACACCAGCCCTTTGGCCGCCAGTGGCTCTGTGATTTTCATTTCCTCCTGGCTTAGTTTGTAAGCTTGGAACAAAGAGTTCAAGTTGGTTTCTAAAGTTCGGCGCTTGGCTTGAAAGGTGTTGATTTCATTGTTCACCAGTTCACTGCTGACCCCATTGAAATCATTCAGGCTGATTTGCTTGTGCCCTGCCGCCTCCACCCTCAAGCGACTTGCAGTCGCTTTCAATGCATTCACACGGGCTCTGGTTTCCTGCATGTTCGAGCCTATACGTACATCGTCGATACGTACCAATGCCTGCTGAGGCTCAACCACTTCACCCTCTTTCACCAGTATTTCAGTGATGACGCCAGGTTCAGAACTTTGAATCACCTGCTCCCTGCTGGTTGGCACCACTTTGCCGGAGGCTGAAGTGATTTCATCCAACTCAAACAGGGATGCCCAGGTGATAAAGCAACCGAGCAAGAGGACAATCAGCCACAAACCCAAACGAAGCACGCCTGTGTGTTTTGCGGTTTTCAGGCTGTAAATATCAGCCCATTGATCGTGGTACGCCTCTCTGGCATTTTCAAGTCGCAGTTTTTTGATTTTTTCCATATCAACCAAAGACGCCGGTTGCGCATGGCGGGCATTGGCTGCGGGCGAGACTGTGTTCATGCGACAGCCTCTGCTTTCATGGGTTGACTGGCCGTGGCTTTGAAGACTTTGCCTTGCTTGACATCGTTCAACACCATGTCTTTGGATCCATCTGCAACGATTTTTCCTTGATCCAGAATGATCAAGCGATGGGCGATGTCTACTGGCGCAGGACGGTGGGTGGCCATGACCACCCATTTGTTGGCCAACTCAAGGCGCAGATTATTTAAAAATGTTTTTTCCATGGTCAGGTCCAGGGAATTGGTGGGTTCATCCAGCAAAAGAATGGACTTCTCACTCATCAATGCTCTTGCCAGTGACACCATTTGTTTTTGTCCGCCTGAGAGCGATTGACCGGCTTCGCCTATTTGCATGTCCAGACCTTGCGGACTGGATTTGATGAATGCATCCAAACCGCACAAATGGATCACGCGTAAAAAGCGTTCATCGCTGACGTTGACTGCACCCATGAGCAAGTTGTCTCGCAGCGTGCCTCTGAACAAACCGGCGTCCTGCGCCACCCATGCGACGTGTGAACGCCAGTCAGCAGGCGATAACTGGACTTTGTCAAACCCGTCGACCAGCAATTTGCCTTTGCTTGGTGCATACAAGCCGGCAATGATTTTGAGCAATGTGGTTTTGCCTGAACCGACCGGTCCCATGATGACGGTGATTTCGTTACGGCTCAGTTTCAATGAAGGAATACTGAGTATGTTTCTGTCGTTTTGAGGAAAGTTGAACGTGATGTCTTGCAATTCAATGCTTTTATCAATGTGCCTGATGGACACGTAGTTCTTGATGCCATCTTTCTTGCCCTTGATCTGCATGATCTTGTTGACCGCACTGAAAGAAATTTTGGTGTTGTGCCAGCGGGCGATTAAGCTGGCGATCTGTCCCAGCGGCGTCAAAGCACGGCTGGCCAAAATACTGCAACCTATCAGAGCACCCACAGTGAGCTGGCCCATCAGTATCAAATAGACACCGCTGATGATCAACAGCACATTGGCGATCTGTTGTAGCCATTGAGTGAAATTCAACGCAAAAGCTGAAGCCATTTTGCTGGCCATGGCACTTCTGGAAGCAGTGACATTGGCTCTTTCCCAGCGCCCCTGAAACAAGGACTTGGCACCCAGTGACTCGATGGTTTCCAGTCTTTGTAACGACTCAATCAATAAGGCGTATTTGTTCGAGTTGTCGTACTGGTATCTTTCAACAGATTTTTTGATGGGTATTTGAATCAGTGCGCCGGAGACCATCACCAGGCATCCTGCAATGATGGGAATCAACACCAGAATGCCGCCCACCCAATAAATCACCGTCAGGAAAAGTATAGAAAACGGAATGTCGGTCAAAGCCACCATGGTGGTGGAGCTGACGAAATCTCTGACAGATTCAAATTCTCTGATCTGACCTGCCCAGTGACCGCTAGAGGCAGGCCTTTGGTGTGCTTGCAGGTTGAGTGTTTTTTTGTAAATGGCCGAAGACAAAATCAGGTCAGCTTTTTTACCGGCATCGTCCAATACATAGGCCCGGTAACTTCGCAATCCCAACTCGATCAATGCAGCAATGAATACACCTATACCCAGGGTCCATAAGGAGTTAAACGCAGCATTAGGGATGATTCTGTCGTACACGTTCATGGAGAACATGGAGGTTGCCAGTGACAGCAGATTGATTAACACCGCGGCAACTATGCAATCACCGTAATAGGCTTTTAATTTTTTGAATACGCCCCAGAACCACTCTTCTTCTTTGTGGTCTTCGGTGTATTCATCGGCTGTGCCTTGGATGGAAATGGTGATGCCACTGTAAATTTTTTCCAGCTCTGAAATGTCGTACGCCGTTTTTTTTTCCAGCACAAAGTCGTTTTCGTTTGTCAAAAATAAGCGACTCGCCAGTTGCTGGTTATGCTTTTCTTTCAACAACATCCAATTGCTGTTCCCGACCCCAATCAACACCGGGAAAAATGCCAGTTCATTCAATGGCTGGTTGACTGTGATGTGTGCCTGAATGCCGTTTTCAAGCATGGCATCCACTGCTATTTCAGGTAAGTATTTATCCTCTGAGTGCGATGCATAGGCAGCCAGGTCGTTGGGCGAGATGCGAATCCCGTTTTGCAGCGCCAGCTCTGACAACGCGTTCCACAGCATGTCACAGCCCCAATTCTTCCATCAGCATTCCGCGCAAACCAAGCAATCTCCAGGCTGACAGTGTCAGATCAGATTGCGTATTGATGATGTTTGTTTTGGCAGTGAATGCTTCATTTTCAGCATTCAAGACATCTAACAAAGAGCGTTTGCCAATTTTGAATTGCTCGGTATAGGAACTCACAACCAAGCTGGTACTCGCTTCGTATTCTTCGTATGAATTCAATGAATTTTGATTGGCAAGCAATTCATACCATTGTGTTTCTACAGCTGCACGGATTTTGTATAAAGTGGCATCGACTGCACTTTCAGACGCATAGATTGCTTCGCGCGCGGCTTTGTTTCCGTATTTGAAACCCGGGTTGAACGGTAAATTCCATTGCAAATTGATGCCAACGGACACATCATCCTGACGACCTGTGATGTAACCGTAATTTTGTCCGGTGCGTGTTTGGGCCTCGGCATTGATTTTCGGCTGGGTAGCACTTTTGCTGATTTCAAGGTTATGCCATGAGCCTTTGAGTTCTGAAAGTGCTTTTTGTAATTGCGGGCTGGCATCAATGGATTCCGTGACTGCTTGCTCCAGCGTTGCAGGCAGCGGTACTTTTCCAATATCGTCTATCAACAGATTGATATTGCCAACGGCACTCACGTCCGGTGCGGTCATTCCGCTGTGACTGCGCCACATCAGTCTGGCAGTTTCCAATTTCGCCAATCGGGTGGTTAATATGGATTCCGCCAAAGCCACCCTTGACTGGGCCACCGGCAAGTCGGAGGCACGACCCACGTCTTTGCGCGCAATTTCCTTCATTTGGGCCACATACTCTCTGTGCAATCTCAGATTGTTTCTGGCCAGTTCGGTCAACTGGTGGTTTTTCAATATTTCTACATACAACTCAACAGTTCTCAATATCAATTGCTCACGTGTTGATACCAATTGCCAGTCGACGCTTAATGAATTGGCTTTGACCCTTTTGATATTTGCTTTGATGGATGGATCAACGATGGGCTGCGTCAGCCTGAACTGGCTTTGAACCTGGTTGTCGTAGGTATTGGTCCGACTGGTTTCATACAGCTTTTGCTTTTCGTTACCGTAACTGCCGCTGACCATGAATTGTGGGTAAGCCCCGGATTTGGCTTCCTTGATGCGTGCGCTTGCCAAACGGCTTTCCGCTTCAGCTTGTCCGAGTTCAGGGTGATTTTCCAGAACGATCAGTACCAAATCGCGCAGTCCGGCATAGCGGACTGCTATCGGTTCCACTGTTTGGGTGGTTTCAGCAGATTTTGTGTTTTGAGCGTAAACAGAATGTGTGCTTGCGAGCGCTATCAAAATGGCAATCCATGGATTGATTAATCTCAGCAAATAAAAATGTAATTTCATTGCTTATCCACAAGTTCATTTTTGACTGGCAACGTTTTGTCTCGGCATCAATGAATATTCAATGTTGAGGTCTTTTTGTCCATCAGAGTTCAATTCGATCCAAATCACACGCCCTGAACGGCTGAACTGAAATGATTGGTGCAAGCTGACCCGTCGGTTGAGCAGCATTTGCCAGCCTTTATCCTGCGCATCTGCTGCCAATGCATCGCGGGCAAGATCCAGGCAAGTAACGCCAACGCAGTCGACGGCAAGCTCGCTGCTGTTTTTGGATTTAGCAGAGTCTTTTTTGGTATCAGTTTCCAGACTGACAGCTTTGCTGTTTTTTGATTTTTTAGATTTTTTATCCGCTGTATCGTCTTTTTCCAGACTGACTGGTTTTGACTCTTCAGTTTTCAGTTTGTCGGCTTCTCGTGCATAGGATTTCTTGGCATATAAGCGACCCAGCATTTGCTCACCTGAACCGACCACAGTCTCTTCGTTGACTCTGGTGGGTTCTGCACCTGGAATCCAAGGGAAGTCATAGGCTGGATTTTTTTGCCAGACCGCCGGCGCCGTACCTTCTTTTAAAAACGGTATGTATGGCGCAAAAAATACATCAGCTGATTTTGGATTCACCTCCACAGCAGCGTTATTGACAGACTGCGGAGAATTGTTGACATCCACATTTGCAGGCGTATTTGAAACAGTAACAGGTTGTGACAACAACACCACTGCAGGTCCGGCTGCTTGGCTGATACTGCGCTCAGGTCTGTTGACAGCCAGATCCGAAGGGATGCGCAATTGCCTGGCCTCTCTGGGCGCGGGGGGAGGAGGTGGATCGTCGTCTACGCTCACCAAAGAACTGCACGCACTCAACAGCGAGCCGGACGCAACACTTATGAGGATTTTTGATAGGTTGGTAATCGCTTGCATTTCAATGTCCGTTGGTGTTTCACTTACCTGCTTCGATGGGGTTCATCGGCGGAATTGCGATGACTACAGGCTGTTCTTTTTTGTAGCTTTGGTTGAGCACCATCGAGTAAATGGCCTCAACACCGCTGGGTGTGTTTGTCAGGCGAATATCGAGAATGCGCTGACCTTGAAAAAAAGTGATGATGTAACTGGTGCCTAGCCTGACCAGCGAATGCAATGACCAGTTTTTCAATTGACCGTCAAGAATCAATTCGTTTTGAACTTGTTCAGTGAATGTGTTTTTTAAGTTGGTAAAGAAAATACCTGTTTGCTGGTCACCCTCACCCAGCAGAATCGTTTGCTCGTGCCTGGTCATCGCCATGCCATTGATATAGGGATACATATTGCTCTGAACCGCCGGCCAGGGGCTTTGCGCGTTGACTGAAAACGCCAGCATGAATGCAAGCAGCACCCAGATTCTTTTGGTCACCATGTCTTACCCTCAATATGCAAATCTCTGTGAACTGTGGAATAGCCATTCCAACGCGCGCGGATGTGATCGGCGTGGCGGAATCAGTCGTTTCTAGTGTACTAAAAGAGTAAATTAATTATGATTAATTAATTCATTAATACCAACAATTTTGCTGTAATTGATATTGATTTAAATGAATTTAGTGATTAATTAGTTATATATACCTAATTAATCCTTTATTAACTGTCTTTTTTGTTGATTTTGGGAATTTTTAAACAATACCTAAGTGTTGTTTTTTATGCGGTTTTGGCTTTTCTGGGGGAATTCATGAAATTCAACAGCCAAGCGCTGATGAAAACACGCAGCTTCACCCAAAAACTGAGTTATCTGTGAATGCTCCTGAACCCCGGATTAATCCGCGGCACACGCTTGGCCGTCGCTGCGCGGATCGGCCCCACCGGTGCGCAGGCTGCTGCGGGGATCAATGGTGATGCCGTGCGCGTGGCCTGCCAACTCGTTCCACTCGCCCCAGCGGTTGAGCGGATGGCCGCGCGATGCCAAGTCAGCCAAAGTGCGCTCGCCCAGACGGCTTTCGACATGCAAGGTGTCGCGCGCTTCACCCAAGGCGAATCGGCCGGACAACCAACGTGGGGCTTGCACCGCCTGTTGAATATCCAAGCCATGATCGAGCATGGCGCTGTAGCTTTGAAACTGGATTTGCGGCTGACCATCGGCGCCCATGCAACCCATGACACTCCACAGCCGGTTGTTTTTAAAGCCCATGGAGGCAATCAATGTATGCAACGGAATTTTGCCCGGCGCCAGTGCATTCGGGTGACCCGGCTGCAAGGAGAAATAGGCGCTGCGGTTTTGCAGCAGCACGCCGGTGCGGGTGTCGACCACGCCGGAGCCGAAAGCGCCATACAAGCTGTGAATCAACGAAACCGCTTGGCCTTGTGCATCCACCACGGCGATGTACACCGTGTCTCCGCTCAGACTGCCATAAGAAGGCACTTTGTCCCAAGGCAACGCCCGTACCGGGTCCATCAATTCGCGTCTTTGGTTCAGGTAGCTGTCGCTGAGCAGCCTGTCCATAGGCAGGTCCACAAACGCCGGGTCGCCGAGCCAGCGGTCACGGTCGTGGTAACTGATTTGTTTGGCTTGCACCATCAGGTGTATGCGTTGCGGATCGGAAAAGTCCATGGTGTGCAACTGGAAAGGCTCGACCAGTTTGAGCATTTGCAGCACCGTGAAGCCCTGGGTAGGCGCTGGCGTTTCGAACAAAGTCAGATCGCGGTAGGTGCCGGACAGGGGCTCGCCCCATTGCGCTTGCTGAGCAGCCAAATCGGCCAGCGTGAAAAAACCACCGTTGTCTTGTGACAAGCGGGCCAGCGACTGCCCGGTGTCGCCGCCGTAAAAAGCCTGGGCACCGTCTTGGGCCACGGCCTGCAAGGTACGCGCCAGCGCCGGGTTGCTTAATCTGCTGCCAGCCATTGGCAATTCAGCCTGCGGCATGAACAGACTGGCCCAGCCGTGCAGCGGTTGAACATCAGCTTGTACCCGTTGCAACCAGCCTGCCAGTCTGTCGCTGACCGGGTAGCCGTCTTGCGCATAGCCAATGGCTGCGCCAAGGCACTGTGACATGGTCAAACGGCCATAGGCCTGGTGGGCAGCAAACCAGCTGGACACCGCACCCGGGGTGGTGAGCGTGGCCGGCAAGATGCCGCGAAACGGCACTTCGCTCATGCCGCGTGATTGAAAGTAGTTGATGTCCGCGCTGGCAGCAGCTCGACCGCCGCCGTTGAGGTAGCGCACCTTGCCGGTGACCGGGTCGTGGATCAACCAGAACGCATCGCCGCCCATACCGGTCATGTGCGGATACACCACCCCCAGCACGGCAGCGGCGGCAATGGCTGCATCTACAGCAGAGCCGCCAGACCGCAAGACCTCTGCACCGGCTTGTGAAGCCAAATGGTGCGGGGATGTGACCATGCCGCCCGGTGATTGCACCGCGCTGCGTTCTTCAAAATGGACCATGGCTGGCTTTCAGGGTTGCGGGCCGTCGTAGCCCTCAATGATGATTAAATCTAAAGCGGAGACCGCTTCGCGTAACTTGATGGCGGCCTGGTATTCAGGCGAATGCCAGCAATCGAGCGCAGCCTGGTAGCTGGGGAATTCCAGAACGACATTGCGAGAGCGGCTGCCGCCTTCAGGGTTTTCAAACTGACCGCCGCGCACGACAAACCTGGCACCGTATGTGTGGAACGGTAGGGCGTTGGCAGCCACATACAACTTGTATTGCTCAAGATCGGACACATCCACCCTGCCTATCCAATAGCCTTTGGCCATCCGCTGCTCCTCTTGTCGTTTGGTCCATTCTAGACAGCCGTTAGAATCGCCGCCATGATTCACACGCTCAACTCCACATCGGAAACTGCCCGGGTTACCAGCCCATCACGGCAGCAGCGTGTCATTACCACCACAACCAAGACCACCGGCTGAACAGCTGCGGTTCGTCTTGCCCTTCCCGGTCAGACGAGCCGGGGTCAAAACTCTGACTGAAAGGGCAACATCATGAAGAAACAAGGCAATCGCGTAGGACTGGTCGGCTGGCGAGGCATGGTCGGCTCCGTGCTGATGGACCGCATGACGGCTGAAAAAGACTTTGAGCTGATTGAGCCCGTGTTTTTTTCAACCTCGAATGCCGGTGGTGCAGCGCCTTCGATGGCGAAAAACGAAACCAAATTGCTCGACGGCCATGACGTGAATGCGCTCAAAGCCTGCGACATCATCATCACCTGCCAAGGCGGCGACTACACCTCAGAAGTTTTTCCCAAATTGCGCGCCGCCGGTTGGAAAGGCCATTGGATTGATGCCGCTTCCACCTTGCGCATGAAAGATGATGCGGTCATTATTTTGGACCCGGTCAACCTCCCTGTGATTGAAAACGCTTTGAGCAAAGGCGGTAACAACTGGATAGGCGGCAACTGCACGGTCAGTTGCATGTTGATGGGTGTTGGTGCCTTGTACAAAGCCGGGCTGGTGGAATGGATGAGCACCCAAACTTACCAGGCTGCCTCCGGCGGTGGCGCGGCGCACATGCGCGAATTGCTGACGCAATACGGCGCTCTGAACAGCGAAGTCAAGGCCATGCTGGACGACCCGAAATCGGCCATTTTGGAAATCGATCGCAAAGTGATTGCCAAACAACGTGCTTTGAGCGCAACTGAAACAGAAAATTTCGGTGTCCCGTTGGGTGGTTCGCTGATTCCCTGGATAGACAAAGACCTGGGTTTGGGCAAAAACCAGGGTGACGACGGCTGGGGCACCAGCCGCGAAGAATGGAAAGGCATGGCAGAGACCAACAAAATTCTGGGTCAAGGCGCAGGCTTTTCAGCCCCCGCCGTGCCGGTAGATGGTTTTTGTGTGCGGGTCGGTGCCATGCGTTGCCACAGCCAGGCCTTGACCTTCAAGCTGAAGAAGAATGTGCCTCTGGCCGATATCGAAGCCATGATTGCAGCCGACAACGAATGGGTGCAAGTGGTGGCCAACACCCGGGAAGCCACGTTGCAACACCTGACCCCGGTGGCGGTGACCGGCACCATGACCATCCCCGTGGGCCGCATCCGCAAAATGGCTTTCGGGCCTGAATATGTGGGCGCATTCACCATTGGCGACCAATTGCTGTGGGGGGCTGCCGAACCTTTGCGCCGGATGTTGCGTATTTTGTTGCGCGGATGAGTCGCTAAACCGGGCGTGTGCAGGGGGTATTCGTTTATCATCTCAACTTTATAAGACGCACGAGAATTTATGGCTATGTCTCTGTCGCCCAAACGGTTTTTCAAATTTTCGCTGCTTGCTTTGGCCTGGTTAACTGCCGCCCAGGCATTTGCATTGCAAATCACTTCGCCAGTATTGAGTTCGCGCCAAGGCGAGCCGCTGAAATTGAGTTTTCTGATCACCGACATCAGCTCCGCCGAGTCGCAAGAATTGAAAGTGGGACTGGCTGAGGCCAAGGTTTACCAGAGCACCCAACTGACCAGAGTGGCGGGTCTGGATGACATCAATTTCACGGTCACCCAAGAAGCCAACGGCAATCTCAAAGTGATGATGACCGGGATGCAAACGATCGGGTCCGCCCATGCTGACCTGATCATTGATGTGAGTTGGTCCACCGGACGCAGGTTCATCAACCTAGGTGTGGATTTTGATACAGCTCCACCCCCTCTGGCCAACAAAGCAGATACCCCAGCGCCTTCGGCACAAGAACCCGCCGCCGTGCAAGAACCGGCGGCACCTGAGGTGAGCAAAACCGAACCGCCAAGCGAGGCACCTGCACCTGCGGCAACGGAAGAAAAACCTTCAGCGCCGCCTGCTGAACCCGCACCTGCCGCTCCACCGTCAGCCTCCAATGCAACAAGCGCTGAGCCGTCGAGCCGCGCACAAACAGAAGTCAAAGCCGGGGACACCGCCAGCAAACTGTTGTTGGCCCAATCGGTGCAAGGTGTGTCGCTTGACCAGTTACTGCTGGCCATGCTGAACATGAATCCGAATGCCTTCGTCAAAGACAATGTCAACCGGCTGGTAGCCGGTGCCATGGTGACGCTGCCGAACGCGGATGAAGCCGGCACTTACGACCCCAAGCACGCGCGTGAAAACATTCGTTTACAAGCGACAGATTTCAAAGCCTACCGGGCATCATTGGCAGGCAACGTTCCCAATGCCAAGCAAGCCAATGCCAGCAAGCGGCAAAGCAGCGGCAGCCTCAAAGCCGAAGTGGCGCCGACAGCCAAAGCACCGGATGACCAGTTGACCCTGAGCAAACCCGGTGACGCGGAAGCCGAGAAGCTGAGCAAGCAATTGCAGGACGAAGATACCGCCAAACAAACCAAGGATGTGGAAGACAACCTGCGCCAAATGGGCCAGTTGTCACAGGCCATGGAGAAATTCAAGCAAGGGTTTAAAGCTAACTTCCCTATGCTGAGCGCCACCTACGATTTGTCGCTGGATTGGGCCAGCCACCATGTGTTTGAACTGATTGGCGGCCTGGCGGTGCTGATCGCCCTGCTGATCATCGGGTCTGTGTTGCGCAGCCGACGCGAAAAAGCCAAGTCACAGACAGATGCTGAATCGGCAGACCCACAAGAATTCGGCTTATCACCTGAAATGCACCTGCCACCGGCATTCAATCTGGATCTCGATCTTCCAGAGGAAACGCCCTCCTCACCTGCTTCTCCCTCCTCCAGCATTCCCCCCGGCACTGGTGCCATCAGCACCCCGCCCCCGCGTCAGCAAGTGGTGTCTTCCGGCGAAGACCCGTTTTTGATGCGTTTGGAACTGGCTGATGAGTTGTGGAATTTGGGTCAAAAACAAACAGCCATGGCGCTGGCTCAAGAAGTGGCTGACCAAACCCATGGCGAAACCCGCGAACTGGCTCAGCGCTGGTTAAAAGAACACAGTTGATCCCCATGCGAATAGCACTCGGCCTGAGCTATTCAGGCCAGGCATACGAAGGCTGGCAAAGCCAGGCCTCGGGAAAAACGGTTCAGGATCAACTGGAAAAAGCTTTGGCCAGGTTCGTCGGCCAGGAAGTCAGCACCTTGTGCGCCGGTCGCACGGACAGTGGGGTTCACGGTTTACAACAAGTCGTGCATTTCGACACCCGGCTGGACCGCGATATGTCTTCCTGGGTGCGCGGCACCAACACTTATTTACCGCATGACATCGCGGTGCAATGGGCCCGCGAGGTGCCCCCCGATTTCCATTGCCGCGCCAGTGCAGTGGCGCGCCATTATATATATATATGTTTGGAGTCTGCTGTGCGGCCCAGTCTAGAGGCCGGGCGTGTGGGCTGGGTGTTCAGACCCATGCAGTTGCAGCCCATGCAAGACGCGGCGCAATGCCTGATCGGCGAACACGATTTCACCTCGTTTCGGGCCTCAAGTTGCCAGGCTTTGAGCCCGGTGAAAACCTTGCATCGCATTCACATACAACGCATTGGCACAAGCAGCCACAGCGCCTATTGGCGGTTTGATTTTGCGGGCAATGCGTTTTTGCACCACATGATCCGCAACCTCATGGGCTGCTTTGTCGCCATCGGCCAAGGCTCGCAAACGCCGGATTGGATGGCGCAAGTGCTGGCTGCACGTGACCGCAAAGCAGCGGCGCCCACGTTTTCGCCGGACGGCTTGTACTTTGCCGGTCCGGTGTACGACCCCAAGTGGGGCTTGCCCGCCGCACCGCCGTCATATGATTGGCTGCCAGGCCATTCCCCATGAACCAGATACCCATCAAGATTTGCGGTCTCACCCGCGAGCAGGACGTACTCGCTGCTGTCCATGCAGGGGCAACTGCCGTCGGCTTTGTGCTGTACCCGCCCTCGCCCCGCTGTGTGTCGCCCGAGCGTGCGGCGCAGCTGGCGGCTTTGTTGCCGGCCTTTGTTTCGCCGGTGCTGTTGTTTGTGAATGCCAGTTTTGAAGACATTGCGCACGCTGCTGCACTGGTTCCGGGTGCGTGGCTGCAATTTCATGGCGATGAAACCCCGGCTTTTTGCGAAAACACTGCCAAACAACTCGGCAGACGCTGGTTGCGCGTGGCCCGCATCCCGCAGGAAACCCCTCAGGGCGGCACACCGTTTGACCTCGTAAACTACGCGTCTCTTTACTCACACGCTGATGCGCTGTTGCTCGACACTTATGTCGATGCCTACGGCGGCAGCGGACACCGCTTCAATTGGTCACAGCTTCCAACAAACGTCAATGCTCACCTCGTTTTGTCTGGTGGACTCACACCTGCAAACGTGGCCGACGGCATTCGCGCCGTGCACCGGTGCGGTTTGTCCTTGGCGGTTGATGTCAGCTCTGGCGTAGAAAGCGCCAAGGGCATCAAAGATGCCGACAAAATCCGCGCCTTCGTGGCGGCCGTGCGCAACACCACGCCCGCCAATTGATTTTTTTAGCAGCTCATGGCTGCGTCTTTCACGAAAAATACCATGTCTACTTACCAGCAACCCGATGCCAGCGGTCACTTTGGCCAATACGGCGGCAGTTTCGTCAGCGAAACCCTGACCCACGCGATTGAAGAACTGAAAGAGGCCTACGCCAAGTACCAGCACGACCCGGCGTTCGTCGCCGAGTTCAAATCTGAATTGGCACATTTCGTTGGCCGCCCTTCACCCATTTACCACGCGGCCCGCATGAGCCGCGAAATGGGCGGGGCTCAAATTTATTTGAAGCGCGAAGACCTGAACCACACGGGCGCACACAAGATCAACAACACCATCGGTCAGGCGATGCTGGCCAAGCGCATGGGCAAGCCGCGCGTGATCGCCGAAACCGGCGCCGGACAACACGGTGTCGCCACCGCCACGATTTGCGCGCGCTACGGCTTGGAATGCGTGGTTTACATGGGCAGCGAAGACGTGAAACGCCAAAGCCCCAACGTCTACCGCATGAAATTGCTTGGCGCTACCGT
>CANNRV010000020.1 GCA_947508145.1 Comamonadaceae bacterium | reverse complement strand
TTTCAGCTTCGCAAAAATTCATGGGGGTGGTGCTGGATGTGCATACGCTGATCGAAGCCCGGCACCGTGTTGTCGCTGTGTCCGCACAACTCACAGCCTCGCAAGCGCTGGCGCAGCAAAGACGCACAGAATTGGCACGCACACAAGGTTTGTACGACGAGGGGCGCAACGCATCCAAGCGCGACCTCGAGGCCGCGCGTGCGGCGCTGGCTGCGGAAGAGCAACATGAAATCGCTTTGCAAGCAGAGCAACGCTCGGTGGTGGACGGTGTGCGGCTGCAATGGGGGGAGGCTTTGTCCAACCGACTTGGCGACAAAGACGGCTTGGTGGCGCGGGCGATCAACCACCAGTTAGAACTGGTTCAGTTTGCGGTGCCTTTTGGCTCTGCGCCGCAACAGCAAACATGGCATGTGGATGTGTCTTCATCGCCGCACGCCCATGGCGTGCCTGCTTCTTTGATCGGACGCGCCACACAAGCCGCCACTGGTTTGCAAGGTGAAAACTGGTTATTGACGATACCGCCATCCGGTGCTGCCACGGGCAGCAAAGTGCGGGTCATCTCGCCTCAAGGCAAACCGCAAAAAGGCGTGCTGGTGCCAGTGTCAGCGGTCATTCGTTTTGCGGGCAAAAGCTGGGTGTATTTGCAAACCGAGTCAGAACGTTTTGAGCGTATGCCCTTGCCAGTGGATCGCGCCATGGGCGATGGTTTTTTCACGGACACCTTGGACGCAGGTGCATCTGTGGTGACCAGCGGTGCGCAGTTGTTGCTGTCTGAAGA
The DNA here is from genome assembly GCA_947508145.1 of Comamonadaceae bacterium. GTDB lineage: Bacteria > Pseudomonadota > Gammaproteobacteria > Burkholderiales > Burkholderiaceae_C > Limnohabitans. Next base: position 17,765 of record CANNRV010000020.1, on the reverse strand, counting down.
ATTTCGTTTTCAGATCAAAAACGAGAACAAGGACTGAGCTGTCATGTTGTGGCAGACCATCCGTTTTTCCATACGCCACCCGATGGTGGTGGTGATCATGGGCTTGATGCTCTTGGCCTATGGCATGTATTCCACCCGCATTGCCAAGTTGGATGTGTTTCCGGAATTTGCCCCGCCGCACGTGGTGATTCAAACCGAAGCGCCGGGTTTTTCAGCCGAGTTGGTCGAATCACTGGTCACCAAACAAATTGAATCTGCGATGTTCGGCACGGTCGGTGTCTCCAGCATGCGCAGCCAGTCCATACCCGGGTTGTCCATCGTCACCGTGGTGTTTGGCGATGACAGCGATGTCTACCGCAACCGTCAATTGGTGAATGAAAAACTGGCAACGTTGAGCAGCCATCTGCCTTTGGGTGTGGCCACCCCCAACATCACCCCGCTGACCTCATCGGCCAGCTCTGTACTGGGCATTGGCTTGACCGCTGACAAACGCGATTTGATGGATTTGCATGACATCGCCGAGTTCACCGTCAGGCCGCATTTGCTGGGTGCGCCGGGTGTGGCCGATGTGAATATTTTTGGCGGCAAGGTCAGGCAATGGCAGGTGCAGTTCGACACCGATGCTTTGATTCGCCACGGTGTCACCGTGGAAGAAGTGATTGAGGCCACACGCCGCGCCAGTGGCTTGCGCCCGGGCGGTTTTGTCGAAGGTCGCAACCAGCGCGTCATCGTCAGCGCCAACGGGCAGATCGACAGCGTGGAAGAACTGGGACAAGCCAAACTGGTGATGCGCGGCGGACAAGTACTGCGCTTGCAAGATGTGGTGAAGGTGGTCGAAGCGGCAGCGCCGTCAATCAGCGCTGCCAGCATCAATGGCACACCCGGTGTGTTTGTGATGGTGCAAGGCCAGTTGGGTGCCAACACCTACGAGACCACGCTCAAGGTGGAAGAACGCTTGGCCCAACTTGAACCCATGCTCAAGCACGAAGGTCTGCGTGTTCACCGTGATTTATTCCGCCCTGCCGGTTTCATTGAAACCTCCATCACCAACATACAGAGAGACATTCTGAGCGGCTCGGCCTTGGTGGTGGCTGTATTGTTTTTGTTTTTATTCAATGCGCGTGCGGCTTTGATATCGGCGATTGCGATTCCGCTCTCGCTGCTGGCCTCTGTCATCGTGCTGGTGCATCAGGGTGTGTCTTTGAACATCATGGTGCTGGGCGGTTTGGTGATTGCGCTGGGTGAAGTGGTGGACGATGCCATCATTGATGTTGAAAACATCTTCAGGCGTTTGCGTGAAAACCGCGAGCGCGGCAACCCGCGCACTGACTGGCGGGTGGTGCTGAATGCCTCCATGGAGGTGCGCAGCTCGGTGATATTCGCCACCTTCATTGTGGTGCTGGTGTTCACCCCCATGCTGTTTCTCACCGGTGTCGCCGGACGCATGTTTCAGCCCCTGGCGCTGACCTATATCTACGCCCTGCTGGCTTCGTTACTGGTCGCACTCACCGTCACACCGGCGCTGTGCTATTTGCTGCTGCACCGTGGCGTGGCGTTTCGCCACAGCGACCCGCCGTTGGTGCATTGGTTGCGGCGACGTTATGAGACTTTGTTGCGTGGCATTGAAGGCTCTGCCAACGCCGTGATTTTTTCCACCTTGGTCGCCGTGCTGCTGGGACTGGCAGCCATACCTTTGTTTCGCATCGAATTCGTGCCTGAATTGCGCGAAGGTCATTACATCGTTCACATGACGGCATTGCCCGGCACCTCGGAAACTGAATCGCTTCGCATTGGCGAGAAAGTCATACAAGCCATACAAAGTGTGGAGCGGGTGAAGTCGGTCACCCAATGGGTGGGGCGGGCACAAAACGGTGCAGACACTTTTGGCATGCATTACAGCGAAATTGAGGTGGAGATTGGCCCCTTACCGGCCAGTGAGCAAAAGGCCGTGCTCGACACCATCCGCAAAAAACTCTCCAGCGTTGACGGCAAGCCGGGCGTGTCGCCATATCCCGGCGTGAGCTTTGGCATCAATACATTTTTGGCAGAAAGAATTGAAGAAACCGTGTCGGGCTATGCCGCCGAATTTGTGATTGAAATATTCGGCCAAGACCTGGACCTGCTCGACAGAGATGCCACCTTGGTAGCGCAAGCCATCTCTGCGATTCCCGGCGCGCGCGATGTCAGCACGCAAGCGCAACCGGGTACGCCGCAACTTGAGTTCAGGCTGGACCCGCAACGCATCGCCCAAAAAGGCTTGCACACCACCGATGTGCTGGACTTGGTGCGCACGTTTTACGGCGGCATGGAAGCAGGCCAGGTGGTGGAAGAAGGTCGGGTGATACCGCTTGTCGCGATTGCCGCAGTGGATCAGCGCTCGGCCTTGCACCGCATCCATCAACTGCGTTTTCCCATGGCTGACGGCGCTTGGTTCACCTTGGCCGATGTGGCCGACGTACGTGAGACCAACGGGCGCAGCAAAATTTTGCGCAAAGACGGCAAGCGTGTGCAAACCATCACTTGCAATGTCGATGGCCGGGACATGGCTGGCTTTGCCAATGATGTGAAACAAGCGGTCGCTCGCATTGGCCTGGCACCAGGCAACTACCTTGACATAGGTGGGGACGCAGTGGCCGCCGCGCAGGCCAGAAACGAATTGCTAACGCATGCCGCTTTGGCCTTGGCCGGTGTGATGCTGTTGCTGTATTTGGCGCTGGGCAATCTGCGCAATCTGTTGATCACCTTTTTGAACCTGCCGTTTGCACTCATCGGCGGCGTGCTGGCCGTCATGCTGACCAGTGGTTGGTTGTCTATCGGTTCGCTGGTTGGCTTTGTCACCTTGTTCGGCATCACCTTGCGCAACACCATCATGCTGGTGTCTTGCTACAAACATCTGGTGGAAATTGAGGGGCTCAGTTGGGGCTTGGAAACCGCAGTGCGCGGTGCCTCCGAGCGGCTGCCTTCCATACTGATGACCGCCATCGTCACAGCACTGGGCTTGGTACCGCTGGTGATTGGCAGTGGTGAGCCGGGTCGCGAGATTGAAGGCCCGATGGCCTGCATCATCGTGGGCGGATTGCTGTCCTCCACCGTCTTGAATTTACTGATACTGCCGGCCTTGCTGCTGCGCTTCGGGCGTTTTGGAAAAACCGTTCAGCACTGACACGCTATCAATACTGAAGCTGCGTTGATTTGCCCCAAACATACGGGTGAATTCCAAGCTCTGTACAGGGATACACAATTGATCGCGTGTAAAAAAACTAAAAAAACTTACATCGATCTATTCTAAAAAGGCCTTGGTTTTATCTAGTTCATAAGTCCAAGGTAGATTGGAATTTTTCCAACCATTTAGAGTACGCTGACCTTTGGTGGGCCCATCCTTGGATTTATCTCCCTCAAAACCTTCAACCGCGCTCCAGACATTGGTGTAACCAGATTTCATCATCAAATCAGCTGCTTTGGCAGAGCGATCGCCAGAACGGCACATCAAGATAATTCGTGCCTGCTTACCTCCGGGTATGCCAGTTTTTCTCAATAAATTCTCGATTTGTCCTACAAAACCAGAGTTAAATTCGCGTTTGTATTCCTTGTTTTTAGAGTCCCAATCTGAGTAGTCATATGTGATGTAAGGCACATTTCCATCAATCAATGGTGTATAGCCCACAAATTGCAACTCCGAGGGTGTTCGAATATCCACCAATAAGGTTTGATCAGCTTCATTAGTTTTCAAATCAAATACCTCTTTCGGCAATAGGTATAGCTTGGTTTGAGTGCGCTTGGGCTCTGGCACTTGCTCATCGGTCAGGGTGGCAGTCCATGTTTTTGCACTAAGCAGAATTGCAAAAAAGGAAAAAATAAGTGTTTTTTTCATATGGAAGAGATGAATCCTGGGTTGGGTAAGACGCCTTCCAGCAGCGGTACATTGGCTTTGCGGGTAGAAACTTTACCGCCCGTGGCTGACAACCATTGCTCTGCAACTTCCCAAATGGGTTTGAGGTTTTGCTTGGAAGCCTCTTCAGAGACCGGCGCCCAACCGGCCACTTTATAGGTTTTCTCGGGGTCTATAGGTTTATCGTTAAGCAACATGTTGTGGATACGTTGCCCCATGCTAGCCATGGGTCGGCAGGTGTACTTCAAGCCACCCACCCGAACCATGTCACCGCCTTGCTGGTAGTAGGGGTCAGGGTTAAAAAGGTTGTCAGCCACATCTTCCAAAATGGTTTTGATCAAACTGCCTTTCATAGGCGTGACCGTGGCATAGGAATAAGTGGTTGCCGTCATGTCCATCAACCATTCTTTGGTGATGGCCTGCCCTGGCAGCAAACTCGTGCCCCAACGGAAACCAGGAGAAAAAGCAATCTCCGCGCTTTGCACGTCCAGCATCGCATCTAGCAACAGTTGGTCACCTGTGCCATTGAAATTGCCGCGTCTGTACAAGGTACCCTCGGTGATGGCCAAGGTTTTTTGCAACTCGATCAGGTAAGGCGCACGGATACGCGTAATCAGTGCCTGCATCTCCGCGTCCGCTGGTAGCAAGTTGGCAAACACGGGCAGCAGTTTGTAGCGGTAGTCTGTGACTTGTTTGTTCTTGACTTCAAAATCCAAGACCCCCAAAAATTTGCCATTCGATCCTGCATTGGTCACCAGCGTCTGGCCGGATTTGTTGGTTACCACTTTGGCCACCGGCATGCCGTCATGTGTGTGACCACCCAAGATCGCGTCCAAACCGCTGACGCGCGAGGCCAATTTCAAATCCACATCCATGCCGTTGTGCGACAACAAGACCACCACTTGGGCACCCTTGGCCCGTGCGTCCAAAATCGTTTTTTGCAGGTTATCTTCTTGAATGCCAAATTCCCAGTCCGCCACCATATAGCGTGGGTTGGCAATCGGTGTGTAGGGAAAAGCTTGGCCAATGATGGCGCAGGGCACGCCGTTCATTTCATGCATCACATAGGGCTTGAAGACTTGGTCGCCAAAGTCTTTGGTTTTGATGTTTTGGGCTACGAAAGACATCTTGTCGCCGAGTTTGTTCTCCACCAATTCGGTGACGCGATCTTGGCCGTAGGTGAATTCGAAGTGACCGGTCATGACATCCACGCCCAGCAATCGGCATGCGTCTACCATGTCTTGGCCTTTTGTCCACAGCGCCGTGGCTGATCCTTGCCATGTGTCACCACCATCAAGCAAGAGGGCACCCGGACGAGAGGCCTTCATGCGTTTGACCAAGGTGGCCAAGTGGGCAAATCCACCCACCTTGCCGTAGCTCTTGGCAGCAGTCTCAAAATTCAAAGCACTCAGGGCATGGGCTTGTGCGGTATCGGGTTTTACGCCTGTGGCTTTGAGCAACTCGGCACCGACCAAATGCGGCAACTGGCCTTTCATGTTACCCAGTCCCAAGTTCATGCTGGGTTCTCGGAAATGCACTGGTAACAACTGTGCATGGCAATCGGTCATGTGCAAAAAGGACACTTGACCAAAACGTGGCATGTCGTACAAGCCTTCAGCATCGGCCGCGTCTTTTTGCGCAAAGCTGGCCATGGGCATGCCACCGGCCATGCCAGCACCAAGCACTTGCAGAAATTCACGTTTTGTCAAGTTCATATCGATGCCTGCTTATTGGTTCACGGGGGATTTCGGATCGAGCAACAACGCGATGAGGTGCTGCAACTGGGCTTCAGTCAGGATGCCGTTGTGGCCAAAGCGCGGCATGTTGGAGCAGGCGTTGTAGCCGCGTGCATTCCACAATTTGGCCCAGGTGTATTCAATGATCGGCTTGGAGGTGGGGCTGTTCACATCAGTGACACCACGCAATTTGCCGTAGTTGTAAAGGCTGGGCCCCAGTGTGCCGTAGGAAATTTCTGTATTGCTGATCTTGTGGCAGTTGTAACAATTGCCTCCATTGACCGAACCCTCTTTGTCTGACCAAGTTTTGCCGCGACCATCTTGAGCAATCATTTCACCTTGCGTGTAGTCGCCTAAGAACTGACCGTTGCTGGGCCACTTGATCGTTTTAAAGTTGTCATTTCGTATTTGTTCAGTCTGCTTATCTGACAAAGGCTTACCTTCATACTCGAATTGACTGCACAAACGGTTGGCCTCGTCCGGGGTCAGCCTGTCCATGCCAGCCTGCCCTTCAGCGCGAAAAGACGCCGCCAAAACCGGTTGAACTTCTTCTAGGTAATTGCTGCTTTTCATGGTGGTGGTGGCGCATGAAGCCATGCCCAAGGTCATAGCCAACAAAACCAGGGGTGGGATAGGGAATGTTTTCAATGTGATTCCTTTGAACATCAACGACGGATGGCGGGTGCGATGGTTTCAACACCTTTGGCAGTCACGCCCAGATACACACCCAAGGCGGTGCTGGCATCGCTGCCAAACACGGCATAAGGGAACCGTTGTTGTCGGTAGCAATCGTTCAAGCGTAATTGCATGCTCCACATTTGGCCATTGGACACACGGTAAGCCGGCCAAGCGCCAAACCCCATGCCTGCACCCGCAGCGGTTGTCAGGTTGGGCAGGTCTTGCAAGCGAATTCGTTTGCCATCTTGGCTGTGACAGGTGGCACAGGCGAAATCATGTGTGCCAGATCGGAAGTAAAACAACTTTTTGCCCAAGTCGAACATGCGTTTTTCTTCAGCATGGGCTTGGGGTAAGTTGAATCGCAGGCCTTTGGACTCAGACGCGACCCATGTAGCTAAAGCGGTGATGGTTGTCTGCTCACCCTTGCCATAGGGCGTGTTGCGGATTTCTTGAGCATCAAATCCTTGTAATGTTTCCATGCAGGTGAGCAGCCTCGACTCCAGGTCTTGCACTTTTTGGGTGTCAGCAAAATAACGCGGTAGTTCCACCCAAGCACCCTTCACTTGGCCAGGTCCTTTGCCCAAATCGCATTGGGCCAGCGTTGCTTTTTTCGGACCACGCGCTTGTTTCCAAAGGTCTTCGCCTTTGGCCTCAAACAAATCGGCAGGGTTGCCGTCTTGCAGCATGGCACGGTATTCAGCAATGCCATCGGATGCAGATTTTTGGGCCCATGCCGTTGTCGCAGCAAAGACCATGACCACTGAAGCCAAGGAAACGGACAGCCGTCTCATGTCAGGACACCGTGGCTTCATCAGAGCGGGTGTCGCCCTTGTTGTCTTTCCAAGTCACGGCCACTTTGTCACCAGCTTTACCGTTTTTGATGGTGAACTGCAAGAACGGGTTTTTAGAAACACCGGGGCCCCACTCAGCAGAAAAAACGGGTTGGCCATTGTGGGTGGCGGTGACGTCTTGGATGTGCCAAGCAGGGACGATTGCGCCATTGGCGTCTTTGCGTTGCCCAGACTCCATTTCATGGTTCATCAAGACACGAACATTGATTTTTTCACCTGCCATAACGGCACGGATGCGCATTGGATCTGCCATGTTGTTTCTCCTTGAATTGATGAACAGTTAACCGCCGCAGCCACCAAGGGTGACCTTGACTTCTTTTTTTGCAAACAGTGTTTTGCCGTCCTGCATGACCGCCACAGCAAATACATCGCAGGACTCACCCATCTTTGCTCGGGTTTGAAAATTGGCATCTACTGCTGTATTGACCATGAACTGTGCAATCAAGGGAGATGGATTTTTCTCGACCAACAACAGCAGTTTTTTCACGCTAGGCAAACCGGTTTGCACCGTCATGGGTACCACTGCACCGTTTTCGGCAATGTCAGGTGCTGTGAGAGTCACATCCTTGCTCTCTGTGGGCATGGCCAATCCCAGTGCCTTGAAAACTTCTTCCATGGTTTTGGCATCGAAAGCTGATTTTTCAAAGGCCTGTGCCAATTCGGGCAGCATGCCAGCGCCCATCATCAGGCTTACAACCGCAAAGCTGCGTTTGAGTGCATCACGACGTGTTTGCATTTCATTTCTCCTTGTTGAAGTTCAGGGTTTGGCGCCGCCCGCCAACCATTCGGCGATGGCTTTGGCGTCAGCAGGTTTGAGGGTTTGAGCCGGCATGGGAATACTGCCCCACACACCAGAGCCACCCGACAAAATTTTGTTGCTCAGGTAGTCAACTTTGCTGGGGTATTTGCTGGCCACATCGGTAAAGGCTGGACCTACCACCTTCTTGTCCAAGCCATGACAAGACAAACAATTGTTGGATTGCAACAAGCTCAGCACAGCAGCTGGCGGTCCCTTGGGGGCCGATGCTGGTTTGGCGGCTGTTGAGGTTGACACACGCAATGTGTTGATCCCTTTTTGCTGACCCACCAAGCGGTTTTGATCAGCCAAGTTGCCATGTGCATCACGCGCAAAGTCGGGCAAAATCGATGTGATCTTGACATCTGTTATGCAATTTTTCATGCAGGCGGTGTTGGAGGTGTCGGGCTTATTTGTACCGCTCATTTCAGGACCTGCCCACATGTGGTGCCGTGTGGTCATGCCGTTGCGGTTGGGCATGCGTTCTTGTGCTTGAACTATGGTTTTTTCATTCAGCAAAAAGCAGTCTTCCACGATGCCGCTCAGGTTCAGCAAATAAGCTGTGACGGCATACACCTCATGGGTGCTGAGTGTTTTGGGTGCATTCCAAGGCATGGCCCGATTGATGTAGTCCCACACGGTGGAGACGCTCGCCGCTTTCATGAAGGTGGTTCGCGCAGGAAAGGACTTGTCGTTGAGTTTGGCAACTCGTCCTGTTTTCACATCCTCTGCAGCTACTCCGCCCACCAATGGATTGAAAACCTCGTTGGATTCACCAAAGATGCCATGACAACTAGCACATTTAGCTTCCCAGACATCTTGGCCTTGCGCAACCGAACCTTCGCCTTTGGGCAAACCTTTGAAATCGGGTCGTACGTCAATGTCCCACTTGGCCACTTCGGCAGGCGTGGCAGCGCGGCCAATTCCCTGGAAGTTTTGCTGGGCCTGTGCCGTTGACGCACAGGCCAAAATCAACAAACTGAACTTTAGTGTGTTCATGGCCGAATCAAGCGACTTGTACATTTTTCACCTCACCACTTTCTTGCACCAGCCAAGATTGAATGGCGTTGTTGTGATAGATGGAACGTGTGCCGCGCACCTCGCGCAATTGCTTGATGGTGGGTTGCACGAATCCGGTGTCATCAGTGGCGCGGCTTTGGATGATGCAAGGCTGGCCATCCCAAACCCAATCCAAATTGAAACGTGTCAGGCATTTGCTGAGCACTGGGGACTCCAGACGAGCAGGTTTCCAATTGGCGCCGCCATCGACGGATACATCTACCTTTTTGACGGCACCACGACCTGACCAAGCCAAACCGGTGATGTTGTAAAAACCTTTGTCCAGCAAGGCTTGGCCGCCTGAAGGGGTGGTCACTACACTTTTGCATTCTTGAATGCCGCTGTATTGGCGGTGGCTGCCATCGGGCATTAAGTCAATGTAGTGAATGGCTTCGTCTTTGGTGCCATAGGGCTTGTCGCCCAGCTCAATGCGGCGTAAATATTTGACCCAGCTCACACCTTGAACACCTGGCACCACAAGCCGCAGGGGATAGCCGTTTTCAGGGCGCAGCATTTCGCCATTTTGACCATAAGCCACCATGACTTCACCGGATTTGATGAGACTCATGGGGATGGTGCGGGTCATGGAAGAACCATCACCGCCTTCGGCCAATACAAATTGACCGGCTTTCAAATCTGCACCGCAGTGCTCCAAGATCGTGATGAGTGGTACGCCCGTGAACTCACTGCAAGACAACATTCCGTGGGTGTATTGCACCGTGGGCACAGCGACGTTACCCCATTCCATGCCGGTGTTGGCACCGCACTCGATGAAGTGAAAACGGCTGACTGATGGCAAGCGCATCAAATCGTCCATGGTGAACACTTTGGGCGTGTTCACCAAGCCGTTGACCATGAAGCGATGTTTGGTCGGATCGATGTCCCACCAACCTTGGTGATGCCGTTCGAAATGCAAACCGCTGGGCGTGACGATCCCAAACAAAGACTGCAAGGGTGCAAATGACACCGAAGCCTGGGTGGTTTGGGTCAGCCCTGGGCTTTGTCGGCGCTGCAAATTGGCTTCGAACTGAGAGGGCTTTCCATAGCCTGGAGAGGCCACGCCCTGCCCCAAACCTGTGGCGTGGGCTGGCAGGTTCAGGATGTTGGGATCGCCTTCGGCAGCTGATTGCGCCACAGCAGCGGCGCTGGCGGTGACGGCTGCTGCCGCCGTGAAGGCCTTGGAGATGAAATCACGGCGGCCCTGAATATCCTTCAATTTCACCGACTGAATGTCTTTCTGGGTCAGAAAATATTCTGGTGCTTTCAGAATCTTGCCAGGCAATTTATTCACATCGATCTTTCTTAAATGTAAATTTATAAATTAACTAGTAATAATATATATCTTCTTTAATAATTGAAATATTGGTAGAAACCCTAGGTTTTTAGCGATTCAGAACTTCTTGCTCGAGTTGCAAGAAGATATTGAAGGCGTTCATGCGGTTGGCCGCCCCAAAAAGTGGCAAATGTTTGAACTGCGACCAATCAGCAGCTTCGTAGGCTTCTTCAAATGACAAGCTTTCTTCAACAGCACGCAACATACTTGTACGCACAAACTGCAAGTAATTCAGAGTTAACAGCAGGTCTTGCTTGAAATCTTGAGAAGCTGCTCCATGACCAGGCACCACCCACGCCACATTAAAAGTTGAGAGCTGCGTCAAGGCTTGTTGCCAATGGTGGCTGTCAGCTTGACCAATGAAGGGAATGCGCTGTCGAAACATCACGTCACCAGCAAACAAAACCTGTTGCCGAGGCAGATACACCACCATGTCTTCGGCGGTATGGGCTGGGCCCAGGGGCATGAGTTCAAACACCACCCCGCCCACATTCAAAGTCCTGTCTTGGGTGATCCATTCGTCGGCAAACACCAATTCGGTGTTTTCGTCCACCCATGGCGACAGCTCTAGCCGAGAAGCGACTAAGCGTGCTTTGGCCGTGTCCGAATGCAAGTATTGTTTGCCTGCCTCATGCGCCAAGATGCGGGCGCCCAAGGACTTGAACACTTGCAAGCCATAAATATGGTCTGCATGAAAATGCGTCACCAACACATGGGTGATGGGCAAAGGGGTGATGCGTTGAACTTCATTCACCAATGCTTGCGCCAAGGCAGGGGAACCCAGCGCATCAATGACGATCACACCTTCTGGGGTGATCACAAAACCAGCGTTGGAGATGAAATTGCGGTTCGCTGACGTCCCCAATGCAGCCAAGCCTTGCACCATGTAGACGCCCTGCCCCAAGGGCTTGGGGCAAACAAGGCATTCAGCTGTGATTGGGCGCTCAACAGCAGCTACGGCCAGCGTTATCACCAGCAAGCAACCGGCTGCGGTCAGATGCAGCCAGCGCACGGCGATCAGCCCAAAGCCCGATAAGCCTTCAATCCACCCGCGATATAGCGTGCATTGACGTAGCCCATTAGACGCAAGGTGTTGGCCGACAATGCACCACGGTTGTTGGCATTGCAGTAACACAGCACCGTGGTGTTGAGATCTGGCACCACACCTTCGATGTTCATTTCCAACTTGCCCCGGCTGACGTGCAAGGAACCCGGCAGGTGGTCTAAGTCATGTTCTTCTTTATCTCGTATATCCAGTGCCACAGCGCCTTGGGTCATCAAGGCGTTGACCTGCTCAGCTGAAACGCTGGCAACTTGAGACATGGCGACGTCTGCCAAGTGTTGAAATTTGTCGGTGTAAGCCATGTGGGTCTTTCAAAAAATCAATATTTCAGTTGGGTGGACTTGCCCCAAAACACACGGTACGCAAACACGGTGTAGCCGATGATCACCGGCAAAACAACCACCACGCCATAAAAAATGACCAGCAAGGCCTCAGGCGCACTGGCGGCTTGCCATATGTTGAGTTTGTCGATGACCAACCAGGGAAACAAGCTGTACGCCAAACCGTAAAACGAGAGTAAAAACACACCGACCGTGCAGGCAAACGGCACGCCTGCGCCGTATTGGTTGCCGCTCGCAAAGCGTGTGGGTAATCTGGATAAGCTGCGACGAATCACCACGAATAAGGCCAGTGTCATTGCTGGAATGGGCAACAGCATGAGCAAGTTGGGAAAGCTGAACCACTTATCAAAAATACGCGGACTGACCCAGGGCGTGGCCACTGAAATGGCCAACACACCCGCTGCGGTCAACCACAAACTGCCTTTCGCCCACTCGACTGCGCGCAGTTGCAGCGCACCTTCAGTTTTCATGATCAACCAACCCGCGCCGAGTAATCTATAAGCAAATACCAAGCAAAAACCAATCAAGGCGCTGAACACATAGCCCGGCGCGTCTTGCTTGAAACCGGTGATGAGTTGACCCAGCATGAAGCCTTGCGACCATGAAGCCAACACTGAACCGATGTAAAAGGTTTTGTCCCACAAGGGTCGGTGGTGTGATTTGGCTTTGACACGAAAGTCGAAAGCAACGCCACGCAAAGACAGCGCCACCAGCATCAATGCCACTGGTAAATACAAGGCCCCCAAAATGACACCATGTGCCATGGGAAAACCCACCAGCAATACGCCCACACCCAACACCAACCAGGTTTCGTTCGCATCCCAAAACGGGCCAATGCTGGCGATCATGGTGTTCTTCTGCTCTACCGTGTCGGCGCTGTCAAGCAACACGCCCACGCCCAAGTCGTAGCCATCCAAAATGACGTAGGCCAACATGGACAGCGCCATGACCAAGGCAAACACCAAAGGCAGCCAGCCCGCAGGACTCATCAAATCATTACCGAACTCAGACATGGCTAAGCCCCTTCACATCAGCATGGGGTTCTTCGCCACCGCCCACTGCTTTCTTGGCGAGATAAAACACCACCGACACATAGGCAGACAGCAAGGCTGCATAAAGCGTGAGGTACATCGCCAAAGACAGCGCGATGTTCCCCGCAGGCACATGCGAAGCTGCTTGTGCCGTGGTCAACACACCATAGACCAACCAAGGTTGACGACCTATTTCGGTCACATACCAACCCGAAACAAGCGCCACCCAGCCGGCAAAGGTCATGGCCACCAACACCATGGCAGTGCGATTAGACAAGGTGTTCTTGACTTTCAATTCATAACTGGCAAACCAGCTGACGGCGAGCATCAGCAAACCCACCCCGACCATAATGCGAAACGCCCAAAACACGGGACCCACAGGAGGATGGTCGGCAAAATCATTGATGCCCTTAACTTCGCCATTCCAGTCATGGGTCAGGTAAAAAGACGCCAATTTGGGAATAGCAATTTCATATTTATTGGACTGCGTGGCTTGGTCAGGAATGGCAAACAACACAGCAGGCACACCTTGCTGTGTCTCCCAAATACCTTCCATCGCCGCCAGCTTGGCGGGTTGGTAATGCAAGGTGTTCAGACCATGCATATCGCCCACCAGTATTTGCACAGGTATCAAAGCAGCAGCCACAAACACACCGGTGCGCAGCGCGGCCATGACATCTCTGGCACGGTCTTTTTTCAGCCAACGGTAGGCGCTGATACCCGCCAATAAAAACGAACCCGTCAAGCCCGAGGCCAGCAACATGTGAGTCATGCGGTAGGGGAAAGACGGATTGAAGATGACCTCGAACCAACTGGTGACGTGGGCTTGCCCATTGATCATCTCGTAGCCCGCCGGTGTGTGCATCCAAGAGTTGAGCGCCAAAATCCAAAATGCTGAAGCGGTGGTACCCAAGGCCACCAGCCAAGTGGCCAAGGTGTGCACGCCTTCGCTCACACGTCCACGCCCGAACAACATGATGCCCAAAAACGTCGCCTCTAAAAAGAAAGCCGTCAGCACTTCATAAGCGAGCAATGGCCCCGCCACATTACCCACGGTGTTCATGAAGCCTGGCCAATTGGTGCCGAACTGAAAACTCATGGTGATGCCGCTGACCACGCCCAAGGCGAAGGTCAGGGCAAAAATCTTGATCCAGAACTGGTAGGCATCCATCCAGTGCTGCTCCCCAGTCGCTACAAAGCGGGTTTTGAAAAACAACAAAAACCAACCCATCGCGATGCTGATGGTGGGGAACAAAATGTGGAAAGTAACGTTCGCAGCGAACTGCAAACGCGCCAGTACAACGGGATCAAGAGCGTCCATGGTTTATCTCATTCAGTGACAGTGTTGGTATCGGTGATGGGTCGTCTCAAACCTTGAGGAATGCAGCGCTGACCCAACGCGCCAAATCGGGGGCCGACATGGCCCCAGCTTGTCTGGCAATTTCACGGCCGCCCGCGAAAACCGCCAAAGTGGGAATGCTTCGGATGTTGAACTTGGCCGCCAAGCCTTGTTCGTCTTCGGTGTTGACCTTCACAAAACGGGCTTTGCCTTGCATGTCGTGGCTGACTTTTTCATAAGCCGGTGCCATCATGCGGCACGGGCCACACCAAGGTGCCCAAAAGTCCACCACCAAAGGCAAATCGCTTTTGGCCAATTGCGCGTTGAAAGCGGCTTCGCCCAAGTTATCGGGATGCGCTTGCAGCAGCGAAGCGTGGCAACTGCCGCAGTTCAATTCGGCTTGCAATTTGTCAGACGGCACGCGGTTGGTGGCGTTGCAATGGGGGCACACCAAATGCATTTTTTGAACAGTGCTTTCAGTCATGGTTTCCTCGCGACAAAACCCACCAAAGCAGACATGCCACTGTGGCCTGCTCCCTCGGTGATGCTGGTTTCATAGGTTTCACAAACTTGCACTTCAAAGCCCGCAAAGGCTTGGCGCAGCAAGTCTTCGTCGTACAAATGCTCTAGCTTGTCAGGGCCGCCGGTCTTGAAGGCGAGTTGGTTTTTGCCATAGCCCTGAATCACCAACACGCCGCCAGGTTTCAGGCTTTGTTTGATTTTTTCAAACAATTCAGCGCGTTCTTCGGGCGTAGCAAATTGGAAAAAGATGCCCGCCACCAAGTCGTAGTGTGCTGTTGGCCAATCGAAGGATTGCCAATCGCTGCAAGTGAAGTTGAGACTGACCTGATGTTTTACAGCCAGCGCTTTGGCCTTCTCAACTGCCGGGGGAGAAAAGTCAAACGCATCGACAGTGAAGCCTTGCCTGGCCAACCAGACGCTGTTGCGCCCTTCTCCATCTGCCAAGGCCAGTGCATGGCCCTTTCCTAAGCGTGCAGCTTGAGACACCAGGAACGCATTTGGCTCTTCGCCAAAAACATATTCGAGCGTGGAAAAGCGTTTGTTCCACATCTCTTGGGGGTAGGCGAATCCGGTCATGGTCACAGGGCGTTCAAAGGAATTTTGGCGTAGGAGATGCCGTTGTCTTCCTTGGGTGGCAACTCGCCCGCGCGGATATTGATTTGCACCGCAGGCAATATCAGCACCGGCATCTCCAAAGTCGCGTCACGTTGGGTGCGCATCTGCACAAACTGGTCTTCGCTGATGCCGTCATGCACATGAATGTTCTTGGCTTTTTGCTCGGCAACCGTGGTCTCGAAGTTCACTGGCCGGCCATTCGGTGGGTAGTCGTGGCACATGAACAATCGGGTTTGCGGTGGCAAGCTCAAAATCTTGCGGGTCGAGGCATACAAGGTTTTCGCGTCACCGCCGGGAAAGTCGCAACGTGCGGTACCCACATCGGGCATGAACATGGTGTCGCCCACAAACACCGCGTCGCCAAACTGGTAAGCCACGCAAGCAGGCGTGTGACCGGGCACGTACATGCTGTGCCCTGTCAGGCCGCCCACAGTAATGGCCTCACCATCGGCAAACAGATGGTCAAATTGCGAACCGTCTTGTTTGAAGCTGGCTTCCATGTTGAAGATGCCTTTGAACACTTTTTGCACGCCGCTGATGTGGTCGCCAATCGCGGTCTTGCCACCCAGGTGTTGCTTCAGGTAAGGCGCAGCAGTCAAGTGGTCGGCATGGGCATGGGTTTCCAGAATCCATTCCACCTTCAAGTGATTGGTTTTGACAAAGTCGATCACCAGGTCTGCTGAGTGGTGGCTGGTGCGCCCCGACTTGGGGTCGTAGTCCAGCACCGAGTCGATGATGGCGCAGGCCGAGCCGGGCTTTTCATAGACCACATAGGTGACTGTCCAAGTGGCCGGGTCAAAAATGCCATGGACTTGGGGGGTGACAGCGGCGGTGTTCATCGAAAACTCCTTTTTGAATTAGATTTTCTATAATATATTGACAAACAAACTATTTGTCAATATACTTTTCACATCTTCTTCAAAACAGCCAGGAAAACCGCCCATGGACACCTCCACCTTGGACCTCGACAAAATGAAAGCTTCGGCAGGAAATGCCTGCCGATTGATGAAAGTGCTCTCCAACCCCGACCGCCTGATGCTGCTGTGCCAGCTCTCGCAAGGTGAAAAGCGCGTCGGCGAGTTGGAAGAAATATTAGGCATCTTGCAGCCCACGCTGTCGCAGCAACTCACTGTTTTGCGTGATGAAGAGCTGGTCACCACACGCCGTGATGGCAAAAACATCTATTACCAAATCGCTAGCCCTCAAGCGATGGCGGTCATGAACGTTTTATTCGAGCAATTTTGTGGACCACAAGCGGGAGCAACTGAATGAATATCGATTGGGCACATTTCACACCCTTTGTATCCCTCACCGGCGGCATCATTCTGGGGCTGGCCTCAGCCATGTTCATTTTGCTCAACGGGCGCATTCTGGGCATCAGCGGCATTGTGGGCGGCTTGATGCCCCCCAAGGTTGGGGACACCACTTGGCGGATTGCATTCATGCTGGGCTTGTTCGCCGCACCCACGGTGTTTCATGTCGTGGTGCCTGCCCAATACATCACCGCTCCCCGCATAGACGCGACTTCTTTAACCGTGATCACTGCAGGCTTATTGGTGGGCATTGGCACACGCTACGCCTCGGGTTGCACCAGCGGCCACGGTGTTTGCGGCCTGTCCCGCTTGTCACCACGCTCCCTGGTAGCCACGGTGTCATTCATGTTTGCAGGCTTCGTGATGGTCTACGTCATGCGCCACCTCGCCATCATTTAAGGAATCCAGATGTTTCACAAAAACCATCTCTACCGCGTTTCTGAATTCGCTGTTGGCCTGATGTTTGGCATGGGACTCATGCTCTCGGGTATGACCGATCCTGGCAAAGTCATTGGCTTTCTTGATTTGTTTGGCAATTGGGATCCATCGCTCGCCTTGGTCATGGGCGGCGCCATCATGGTGGGCTTCTTTGCTTTCACCGTCGCCAAAAAACGCACCACCACCTTCTTGGGCGGTGTGTTGCGCTTCCCCACCAACATGGACATTGATAAAAAACTGGTGATAGGTAGCTTGTTGTTTGGAACAGGCTGGGGCTTGGCTGGGTTTTGCCCAGGACCGGCCTTGGTGTCCATGGCAGATGGCCAACCCAAAGCATTGATTTTCATATTGGCCATGTTGGTCGGCATGTTGGGTTTTGAACTCATGGACCGTTTTGTCCACGCCCCCCGCAAAGCCAAATTGAACGCGGCTTGAACCTCACGATTGGAACCATCATGGACATCAAAGCACTAACCCCCAACCTTTCCATCAGCCCCCAAATTTTGGTGGCCGACATGCAAACCGTGGCTGAAGCCGGTTTCAAGGCCATCATTTGCAACCGACCTGATGGTGAAGGCCCAGACCAACCCAGCTTCAAAGAAATTGAGCAAGTAGCCAGTCAACACGGCATTAAGGCCGCCTACTTGCCCGCTGAATCCGGCAAAGTAAGTGATGAAGACGGCAAGGCTTTTGGTCAGTTGATGCACACCCTGCCCGGCCCCGTCTTGGCCTATTGCAGAACCGGCATGCGCTCAACCACC
>CANNRV010000019.1 GCA_947508145.1 Comamonadaceae bacterium | reverse complement strand
ATGTCGTGGTCTTGGGCGGACAAGCCTTCGCGCGCATCCACCACAAAAATCACCGCGTCAGACTCAGCCACCGCTTGACGGGTTTGTTTGGCCATTTCTTTGAAGATGCCGCTTTCCGCATCCGGCTCAAAGCCGCCGGTATCAATGACGATGAAATCTTGTTTGCCGTGTTTGGCGTTGCCGTAGTGGCGGTCGCGGGTCAGGCCCGCATAGTCGGCCACAATCGCATCCCGCGTTTTGGTGATGCGGTTAAATAAAGTAGATTTGCCGACATTGGGGCGGCCGACGATGGCCAGGACTGGTTTCACAGAGTTTCCCGCCACTCAGGGCAGTTGGTAAGACAACAGCAAACCGTTGCGGGCCAGTGCCACGAAATGAGAGCCGGTGACCGCAGTTGGTGCAGACGCAAAACCGCTGGCGGGGGTTTGCAAGCGATTGAGCAAACTGCCGTCTTTGCCTGACAGCAGGTACATGAACCCACCCTCATCGACCACCACAATGCCTTTGGCTGTCCACAAGGGTTGGCTCAGGTCACGGTATTTCAATCTGTCGGTATCCCACAAGCGGTCGCCGTTGGAGCGCGACCAGGCACGCACCACACCGTTGGACTCTGTGCCAACCAACATGGAGGCGTCTCCGCTCAAGCCCCGGCTGCCCACCGAACTGCGGTTCCACGCCATACTGCCTCGGGTCATATTGACGCAACCTAACTGGGCTTGAAAGGCACGTACGCAGACTGAATTGTTAACACGGGAAGCGCTGCCGACCAAATCCACCAAGCGCTCCAAGTCATTCAAGCCACGTGGATTGGCCATGCCAATGTCCCACAGCACTTGTCCGGAGTCCGGGTTCAAGGCCAGTAAGCGACCACCTAAACCGGCCACCAGCGTGTTCTCATAAGTCAGCAGCACGCCGTTTTGCTTTAACACCAGCGGCTCGCCGGTTCGTTGCTGAACCCATAAGCGCTGACCGTCAAATTTATCGTAGGCACTCACAGAACGGTCAGCAAGTAATACAAACACGCGGTTTCCGGCTACCACGGGGTTGGTGAAAGACTGGGCGTTCAAACGTTTCTTCCAGACCTGTTTGCCGTCTTGAAACACCAAGAGTTCGTTGGAGCTGTTGATGACAGCCACGCTGTCTCCGTCAAACCCGGCACCGGTTTGCAATGCTTTGCCGGCGTCTGCCTGCCAGAGAAGTTTGCCCTGGGCCAGATCCACCACCATCACTTGACCGCTACTCGCCGTCACGGCTGTACGTTGGTCTACCACCGGCAAGCTTTGGTTTAGTTGATTGGCTGCGGGAAGTTGCAGGCTCCACAGCAGCTTGACATCTTGCTGCACCTTGAAGTCGCCAATCGGTGGCGCCACCGGCTTGACGTTACTGGAGCCGCAAGCGGCCAGCAACATCAGGGTCGCAGTGGCGGCACACCATGTCAGCCATTGGCGGGCAATTGTTTTCATGAGCCGGATTCTTTGGGGTTCACGCCCAATGCCGCCAGTTTGATTTCAACCAGGCGGCGGTATTCGTTGGTCTCCTCCAGGCCTTTCCAGGCTTTGAGGAAATAGGATTTGGCTTCGTCGTTTTTCTTTTGCAGCACGGCGATATCGCCGAGTTTGTCGTCGAACAGGGGCTGAAAACCGGTCGGTGCCTGCACGCCTTGTAGCAGGCTAAAAGCCTGGTCCAGTTGATTGCGGTCTATGTTGAGAGCAGCTAAGCGCAATCTGGCCAAAGCCACAAAGCCGGGTTCGCGGTCTTGCGTCACTACCCATTGCAAGGCCTTTTCAACCTCAGGCAATTGGTTTTTGTCGGCGTAAACACGTGCGGCCAGCAAAGACGCTTGCTGCGTGACGGTGGCCCGTGCGAATTGGTCTTGCAAATCGGCCAGTGAACGTGCCATCAGTGCATCGTCTTTTTCACGGACGGCTTTTTCAAAGGTGTCGTACAACACGGCAGCTTGTGTGGCCTGGCGTTGTTGCCAGTAATTCCAGCCGTTCCAGCTGGCGTAGGCCAGCAGCACCAAGGTCACCAAGCCTGTGATCAGGTTGCCCCAGCGGTTCCAGAAATGTTTGAACTGGTCGAGTTGTTCTTGTTCTTCGAGGTCGAGGTGCGTAGACATGCAATTCCAAACAGGCAAATATCAAAGGGTGGATTGTAGGCGGTGGCCCCAATCGGCCATCTGCGCCAGCGCGTGTGTTTGCTGAGCACCTTCACCGTCACGCAAAGCTTTGACCGTGACTTGGTGTTGCGCCAGTTCATCTGCGCCAAAAATCAGCGCATACCGCGCACCGCTGGCATCGGCTTTTTTGAACTGTGATTTCATACTGCCCATGCCATCGGCGGAATCGGCGGGTGCATGCATGTGCACCGATACGCCCATGCGGCGCAATGATTGCAACACCGGCGAGACGATAGGCAAGGAGGCCGCGTCAGGGATGATGGCGTAGGCATCGGGTGCAACTTCGGTCATTGCTTCGCCCTGCTCTTTCAACAGCTCCAACACACGTTCAACCCCCAGCGCCCAGCCGACAGCCGGGGCGTGCTTGCCACCGATCTCGCCAATCAAATAGTCGTAACGACCGCCGCCACACACCGTGCCTTGCGAACCCAGTCGCTCGGTGATGAATTCAAAAACAGTGAGATTGTAATAGTCCATGCCGCGTACCAGGCGAGGATTGATGCTGTAGGCCACGCCGTTCGCGTCCAATATCGCGCACACTGCATTGAAATGTGCCAGGCTCTCTTCGCCCAAAAAGTCCAGCAACTTGGGCGCGGCCTCGTTCAATGCTTTCATCGCCGGGTTTTTGCTGTCCAAAATCCGCAAGGGGTTGCTGTGCAAACGGCGTTTGGCGTCTTCATCCAACTGGTCCGCGTGTTGCTCAAAATAAGTGATCAACGCAGCGCGGTGCTGTGCCCGCTCAGGCGGTTGCCCCAGGCTGTTGAGCTCCAAGCGCACGTCTTGCAGACCAATGGCTTGCCACAAAGCGCAAGCCAGCAAAATCAGTTCGGCATCCACTTCAGGCCCGCCAAAACCCAAAGCCTCGGCACCGATTTGGTGGAACTGACGGTAGCGGCCGCGTTGCGGCCGTTCGTGGCGAAACATAGGGCCCATGTAATACAAGCGCTTGCCGCCTTCGTACAGCAAATTGTGCTCAACGACCGCGCGCACCACACCGGCGGTGGACTCGGGGCGCAGCGTCAATTGCTCACCGTTCAATCGATCTTCAAAGGAATACATTTCCTTTTCAACAATGTCGGTCACTTCACCTAAGCCGCGCACAAACAAAGCGGTAGGTTCAACAATGGGCGTGCGGATATTGCGGTAGGCATGCAAGCGCATCACCTCGCGCACCTGTGTTTCCAAAGCCTCCCAGCGAGCGGACTCGGGCGGCAATATGTCGTTCATGCCTTTGACGGCGGTTAATTTGTCAGCCATGTTTCTCAGTGGCAGTCAGTACTCAGGCCTTGACCGCGTATTTTTTGTGAACGTAGTTTTCGACGATGTCGTGGAATTCTTTGGCGATATTGTCGCCGCGCAAAGTGATGGCTTTTTCGCCGTCGATGAACACCGGTGCCGCCGGTGCTTCACCGTTGCCCGGCAAGCTGATGCCGATGTCGGCATGCTTGCTTTCGCCAGGGCCGTTGACGATGCAGCCCATGACGGCAACTTTGAGGTTTTCGACACCGGGAAACTGCTTGCGCCAGACCGGCATTTGGTAACGCAGGTAGTCGTCAATTTGCATGGCGAGTTCTTGGAAAGTGGTGCTGGTGGTGCGCCCACAACCCGGGCAGGCTGTCACGCTGGGCACAAAACTGCGCAAGCCCAGCGCTTGAATGATTTCCGTGGCAATCAACACCTCTTGCGTGCGGGCTTCGCCCGGTTGCGGGGTGAGTGACACACGGATCGTGTCACCTATGCCCTCTTGCAACAACACGCCCAAGGCCACGCTGGAGGCTGCCGTGCCTTTGGTGCCCATGCCGGCTTCGGTCAGCCCTAAGTGCAAGGGATGGTTGGTGCTGCGGGCGAGTTCGCGGTAGACGGCGATCAGATCCTGCACGCCGCTCATCTTGCAGCTGAGGATGATTTGCTCACGGGCCAAGCCCAGTCGCTCAGCGAGTTCTGCGGATTCCAAAGCGGAAGTGACCAGCGCCTGGTACATGACTTGTTTGGCATCCCAGGGGGTAGCGCGAGAAGCGTTTTCGTCCATCAAGCGGGCCAACAGTTCCTGGTCCAAGCTGCCCCAGTTCACGCCAATGCGCACCGCTTTGTTGTAGCGAATGGCAGCTTCAATCATCTGGGCAAATTGTTTGTCGTGCTTGTCGCCCTTGCCCACGTTGCCGGGGTTGATGCGGTATTTGGACAAGGCCTTGGCGCAGTCGGGGAATTCAGTCAGCAGCCGGTGACCGTTGTAATGAAAGTCGCCGATGAGTGGCACATGCACGCCCATTTTGTCTAGCTGTTCGCGAATATAAGGAACTGCTTTGGCTGATTCGGGGGTGTCTACGGTGATGCGAACCAATTCGGAACCGGCCAGCGCCAGTTCTTTCACCTGAATGGCCGTGCCAATCGCGTCCGCCGTGTCGGTGTTGGTCATGGACTGCACACGCACCGGCGCATCGCCGCCGACGGTGACCACTTGTTCGCCCCAGCTGATGCGTGCTTGCAGGCTATGGTGGCGTACCGGTTTGGAAAAGGGGATAGGTGCTTGCATAAAAAGATTTTGCCGCAATCAGGCGTGAATGCGTATGGTTTTGGCGCGTCTGCCCGCAACGTCCGTGCGGTCTTGTATGTCGCCTGCCAATTGGCCGCAAGCCGCAGCGATGTCGTCGCCGCGTGTTTTGCGAATGGTAGTGACGATGCCCGCGTCCGACAGCACCGAGGCAAAGGCCTTGACCCGTGCGGCTGGCGAACGAAGCAAGCCTGATGCCGGGAACGGGTTGAAAGGAATCAGATTGAATTTGCACGGCAGCGGCTCGCCGTGCGGCGGTCGCACCAGCGCCACCAAGGCGCGGGCTTGGTCGTCGCTGTCGTTCACGCCGTCGAGCATGCAGTATTCGAAGGTGATGAAATCGCGCGGCGCAAAAGCAAGGTAATCGCGGCAGGCTTGCAACAACTCAGCCAGCGGGTATTTCTGGTTCAAGGGCACCAAACGGTCGCGCAATGCATCATCCGGCGCGTGCAAGGAAACCGCCAATGCCACCGGGCAGTCTTGGCTGAGCCGCTCGATCATCGGCACCACACCGGAGGTGGACACCGTCACCCGGCGGCGCGACATGCCATAGCCGTGGTCGTCCAGCATGGTTTTCAAAGCGGGCACCAAGCCGGCGTAGTTTTGCAAAGGTTCGCCCATGCCCATCATGACTACATTGGAGATGACGCGTTCATGGGTGTTGAATTCGCGGCGCAGAGTGGTTTCGGCAAACCACAACTGGGCCAATATTTCTGCGGTGCTCAAGTTGCGGCTGAAGCCTTGTGCGCCGGTAGAGCAAAACGGGCATCCCACGGCGCAACCGGCTTGCGAGGAAATGCACAGGGTGCCCCGGTCGGTTTCGGGAATAAAAACAGTTTCTATGGCATTGCCCTGGCCGACATCAAACATCCATTTGATGGTGCCGTCGGCAGAATCGTGGCGCGACACCACGGGCAAGGCGCGCACTTCGGCATGTTCTTGCAACATGAGCCGCAGGCTTTGCGCCAAATCGGTCATGTGCGTGAAGTCGGCCACGCCTTTGTGGTGTATCCAGCGAAACAGCTGGACCGCGCGGAATTTTTTCTCGCCCTGCGCCTGGCACCATGCCACCAAACCGTCGAGATCGAAATCGAGCAGATTGGTTTTCATGGGCAGGCGGGGCGAGCCGCCATCAACGGTTGAAAACGTTCAGGCCGGCAAAGAAAAAGGCGATTTCATGAGCGGCGGTATCGGGGCCGTCAGAGCCGTGTACGGCGTTGGCATCGATGCTGTCAGCAAAATCAGCGCGGATCGTGCCTTTGTCGGCTTTTTTCGGATCTGTCGCGCCCATCAAGTCACGGTTTTTGAGGATGGCGTTCTCGCCTTCGAGCACCTGGATCATGACTGGGCCGGAGATCATGAAATCGACCAGGTCTTTGAAAAACGGACGGGCTTTGTGGACACCGTAAAAGGCTTCTGCTTCGCCACGGCTGAGGTGGGCCATGCGTGAAGCGATGATTTTCAAGCCGGCGCCTTCGAAGCGGCTGTAAATTTGGCCGATGACGTTTTTGGCGACTGCGTCGGGTTTGATGATGGAGAGTGTGCGTTCGATAGCCATGAGAAAGATTTCCAGTAAGTTGACAAAAATAATGGCGAATAGCCAATATCAGTTGATTTTAGCCCTGCGCGGTAAAGCCTTTTGACGCGAGGCCTTGGATTTTTGGTCGCGCCGCTGCCGCGACAAGCTGTCAGCACCGATGAAATCGGGTTTGGCAGCCGCCACCGGGTTACTTGAACGGGATTTTCGTGCCGTTGACGGCGCAGGCGTTGATTGGCGAGCACCCGCAGGTTTGGCCGACACCCGTCCCAAACCGGCGCTGCGTATCAATTGCTCGGTGTCGGAACCGTCGAGCTCCATGCATTCGCCACGCTTCAAGCCACGCGGCAGCAGCATTTTTCCGTAGCGTATGCGAATGAGTCGGCTGACCGCATGGCCCACTGCCTCGAACATGCGTCGCACTTCGCGGTTGCGGCCTTCCTGGATGGTCACCCGGTACCAGCAGTTCGCGCCCTCGCCGCCGCCCTCTTCCAGGCTGCCAAAACGCGCTTCACCGTCTTCCAGTTGCACGCCTTCCAGCAATTTGGCTTTTTCGATATTGCTCAAATGCCCGAGCACTCGCACGGCGTATTCACGTTCCAAACCAAAGCGCGGGTGCATCAATTTATTAGCCAGCTCACCTGAATTGGTGAACAACAGCAGGCCTTCGGTGTTCAGGTCTAAGCGCCCGACAGATTGCCATTTGCCGGTTTGCAGACGCGGCAATTTGCGAAACACCGTGGGGCGGCTTTGCGGATCATCACGGCTGACGATTTCACCGGCGGGCTTGTGGTACGCAATGATGCGCGGGGGTGGCGGCTCGATGCGCACAAACAAAGGTTTGCCGTTGACCTTGATGCGGTCGCCGTATTGGATGCGTTGACCGACGTGGGCAGGCTGGTCGTTGACCATCACTTTGCCATCGGCAATCATTTGCTCCATGTCCAAGCGCGAGCCCAATCCCGATTGGGCCAGCACTTTGTGCAGTTTGGGAGTGTCGGGTTGGGCGCTGAGTACGCGCTTGGCGGCTTCATCGGGTGCCGCAGCTACGACTTGGGTGTCGTATGCGCCGGATACGATTTCTTCGAACTGTATGCCGGGTTTGGTCACTGATCAGGCCTTGTTGGAGTGTCTGTAGGAAGTGCAGCGTCTTGTTCTGACGCACTGCTTGAAACTTGTTCGGTGGAATGCGTGTCGCTTGAAGGGGTATTGCTCAGCTCTGCATGAGCAGCATCTGCAAGGTCTGACTCATCGCCGGTTGGCGGTTCCAGCGACATATTCATTTGCGCCGGGTCAACTTCCGGGGCTGTGGCCAGTTGGTCGAAAAAGCCTTCGTTCGCGCCCTGGGTTTCCAGGGGCGGCAACTGGTCCAGCGAGGTGATGCCCAGATCGTCCAAAAACTGACGGGTGGTGGCGTACAACATGGGGCGGCCCACGGTTTCGCGGTGCCCGATGACCTCCACCCAGCCCCGGTCTTCCAGTTGTTTGATGACCAGGGAATTCACGGTCACGCCGCGAATGTCTTCCATGTCACCGCGCGTGACCGGTTGGCGGTAAGCAATGATGGCCAGGGTTTCCATGGCGGCGCGGGAATATTTCGGTGGTTTTTCCGGGTGTAAACGGTCCAGAAAATCGCGCATCTCGGGACGGCTTTGCATGCGCCAGCCGCTGGCCACCTGGACCAGTTCCAGGCCACGCTGCTGCCAATCCTGCTGAATCGATTCCAGCAAGGTTTTGAGGGTATCTGTACCGAGTTCGTCGTGAAACAACTGTCGCAGTTCCCGCACCTGTAAGGGCTGGGAGGCGCATAACAAAGCCGTCTCAAGGACACGCTTGGCATCCAAGGTGTTCATAGTCTGTCATCCGGGGGAAATCAACCGGCATTCTAGCCGAGGGGGTAGTGCAAACCCATGTCGTCTAAGGCCCCTTGCATGTCCGCCGGAACCGGCACCTCAAATTCCAAGGACTCTTCAGTGAACGGGTGGGTAAAGCCCAGCCGGAAGGCGTGCAAAGCCTGGCGGTGAATCAAGGGGCTGCCCGCGCCGCCGTACAAGCCATCGGCCAGCAAGGGCAAGCCTATCGCCGCCATGTGCACCCGGATCTGGTGGGTGCGGCCGGTGTGCAAGGTGCAATGCACCAGACAGCCGTTGTCGTTGTGGTCGACGCAGGACAGGCTGGTGTGGGCGGTTTTGCCCGGCTGGCGCTCTAAATCCACCACCGCCATGCGCAGTCTTTGGCGCGGATCGCGGCCTATGGACAGTTCCACCTCGCGTTGCAAGTCGCCGCGCCAGGGGCGCTGGCTGATCGCCAGGTAGTCGCGGTGAACCTCTCGGGCGGCAATCATGCGAACCAGCGCGTCCATGCATGCCCGGGTGCGGGCCACCACCATCAGGCCGCTGGTGTCTTTGTCCAGTCGGTGCACGATGCCGGCACGCGGCACCTGGGCGCAAGTCGGGTCCAGGGCCAGCAAACCGTTGAGCAAAGTGGCGCTCCAGTTGCCCGGGGCCGGATGCACCACTAAGCCGACCGGTTTGTGTATCACCCGCAAATGCGCGTCTTCATACACAATGTCCAAGTCCATGGCTTGCGGCACATAGGCCTGCGACATGGCGGTGGGTTGCAAACGCACGGTGATGGTGTCTGCCGCTTTCACCAGGTAAGCCACTTTGGTGATGGGCGCAAGCGCAGACTGGCTGCTGACCCAACCGTCTTCAATCAGGTGTTTTAAGTGGTTTCGGGAGAACTCCGGAATCAGCTGGACCAATGCGCGGTCCAACCGTTCACGGTGCAGATGCGTTGGAATTTGCAAAATGCGTTCTTCCAGTTCTGCCGCCAGCTCGTCGGGTTCGGGCTCCGCCGTTGGCATGTGGTCGGGCCGGTCGCTGGTGTCAGAGTGCATCGTTGATAATCAGTTCAATTCTTGTATTAAGGGTGAATGTGTTGAGATTGTTTCCATTATCGTGCCTGTGCGCTTGCTTGCTCTTGATCGGCTGCGCCACCGAACCCGTTGACCCCACGGCCAAACTGACCCCTGAGCAGTTGTATGAAGAAGCCAAAGACAATATGCGGGGCAATTTGTATGACAAAGCCATCAATATGCTGGACAAGCTCGAAGGCCGGGCGGCCGGTACCGCTTTGGCGCAACAAGCGCAGTTGGACAAGGCCTATGCACAGTTCAAAAACGGCGACCGTGTCGGCGCTTTGATGACGCTGGACCGGTTCATGAAGCTCAACCCTGCCAATCCTGCCGTTGATTACGCCCTGTACCTGAAAGGCACCATCAATTTCAATGACGACATGGGATTGATGTCCAAGTGGTTCAAACAAGACCTGGCTGAGCGCGACCAAATGGCCGCACGTGATTCCTTCGAAGCCTACAAAGAACTGATCACCCGCTTCCCCAATTCCAAGTATGCAGAAGACGCGACGATGCGCATGCGCCACATCATCAACCTGCTGGCCAAGTCTGAGCTGAAAGTGGCGCGCTACTATTACAAAAAAGGCGCGTATGTGGCGGCTGTGAACCGTGCGCAGGCCACGCTCAATGACTACCCCAACAGCGAAGCGGCCGAAACCGCCCTCATCATTCTGATTGAGTCTTACCAGGCGCTGGGACTCAACCAGTTACGCGATGACACGCAACGCGTACTGGAAGCTTCTTTCCCGGAAAGCAGGTTTTTCAAAAAAGCTGCGCCTGAAGCTGCACCGGCCGAAAGCAAAAACTGGCTCAAGTTCTGGTGATACTGCCCAGCGCTTGCAGCAGTTGCGGCAACTGATCCAGGCGTTTCATCGGCGGCAAGGTCGCCAGCAGGCGCCTGCCGTAAGCCGTGCTGACCAGCCGGTTGTCGCAAATCACCAAGGCGCCTGTATCGGTTTCGCGGCGTATCAATCGCCCTGCCCCTTGTTTGAGTGAGACACCGGCTTCGGGCAAAAAATAATCGTTGAACGAACTTCTGCCCTGGGCCTCCAAGCGCTGACTGCGCGCTTCCACCAGCGGTTCGTTGGGCGGCGGGAACGGCAATTTATCAATCACTACTGCTTGCAAAGCATCGCCCGGCACATCAAACCCTTCCCAGAAACTGGCTGTGGCCACCAGCACCGTGCCGGTGGCCCCGGGTTTGTTCGCGTCCCGAAAACGTTGCATCAATTCACGCTTGGGCCATTGGCCTTGGGCCAGGATAACGAGCTCGGCGCTGTCGTTCACTGCGGCCTGTAATTGCTCGGCAATCACACGCAAAGCGCGGGTGGTGGTGGTCAGCACCAGCGTGCGACCGCCTAAGGCCCGTGCCACTTGCAAGGCCAAGTCACCCACCTCTGCGCTGTGGCCCGGCTCTTTCGGCGACACCATCAGGCGTGGCACGTACAACCAAGCCTGGTTTTCATAGTCAAACGGGCTTTGCACCCGAAGCACTTGCGCGTTTTTCAAACCGCAGGGTTCGGTGAACCAACTGAGCGTGTCGTCAGAGCCCAGCGTGGCCGAGGTAAACACCCAGCTGCGAGGCCGCGTCACCGGGGCTTGATCCGCATCCGGCGCTGTGATGACCTGCGAATTCAGCAATTTGTTCTGCACCACATCGGCAATGTCCAGCGGGGCTTCCATGCAGCGCAAATGTGTGCCCACATCCAGCCAGCGCACCGAGCCGTGCACGCAGTCGTCGCTGAAATGCGCGATCAAACCCAGCACCTCTTCCAGCCGCTCGTGCAGCCTTTGGAATTCCGGCGCGGCATCAACCACGGTTTCCAGTTTGTCCTGAAGTTCAATCGCCCGCTGTTTGAGCAGTTGCATGGCCTCAGACCAGTCCTGCGCATCCAGACCCTGGGGTTGCGGCTGGTTCCAGCGCAGCTTGGCATTCGGGGGCTGCTTACCGGCCACCAAGCGCCAGTCGCGAACCGCCTTTTCAAACGCCGCTGTCACGGTTTGCCAGTCGACCAGGCCACGCGCCAATTGCAAACCGGCGGTCAACAGGTCGCGGGCCAAATCCAGCAATTGCGCCCCGCCCAATTGTTTGCCCAGAAACTGTATGCCGGTTTCATTCAATTGGTGGGCTTCATCGAACACCACCACGCGCACCGTGGGCAGCAGCTCGGCCATGCCGGATTCGCGCACCGCCATATCGGCAAAAAACAAATGGTGGTTGATGACCACCACATCAGCGGCCATGGCATCGCGTCGCGCCAAATTCACGTGGCAATCCCGCCAATGCGGACAAGGCGAGCCCAGGCAGTTGTCCCGGTTAGAGGTGATCAGCGGTATCAACGGCGAGCGCTCGTCCAGCGCAGGCACCTCGGCCAGGTCGCCGCTTAAAGTGGTGCGAGCCCATTGCTGCACCACCGCCAGGGACTTCACCGACTGGCGGTCCGGCAAGGTGGCTGATTGCAAGGCCAACTCCAGCCTTTGCAAACACAGGTAACTGCCGCGCCCTTTGAGCATGGCCAATTTCAACGGCAGGCCCAGGGCCTTGAGCACATCGGGTATGTCACGGGCGTACAACTGGTCTTGCAAGGTTTTGGTGGCGGTGGACAACAGCACCCGCTCACCGCTCAGCAATGCAGGCACCAGATAGGCAAATGTTTTTCCCACACCCGTGCCCGCTTCGACCACCAGTGATCCACCGTTTTCCAGTGTTTCAGCCACCGCCATCGCCATCTCGGTTTGGCCTTGCCGGGGCTGGAAAAAAGGGGTGGCGCGGGCCAAAGGTCCCTGCGGGGTGAACATTTCCCGCACCACATCTGTCAAGCGCTCAGACACAATAGACACCGGTCATTGCGGAATATCTTCGCGGCGCGGCACGGGCAGTGGCTGCGATTGCTTGCGGTTGGTGTTATCGCTCTCCACTTGCTGGCGGTGCTTATCGGCTTCATCCAGTTTCTGCTGGTATTCAGCCCGTTTTTTGGCTGACTCGGCTGCTTTGTCTTTTTGCTTGCGCTGACGCTCGTTGATCTCGTCCAGCTTTTTCTGGTAGCTCTCCCGGTTGCGTTCTACCTGGTCTTGTTTTTCCAGATAAACATCGTTTTTATCCAGGTTCTCCTGCAATTTCTCCAAATAGCCATTGTGGAACTCGATGCGCTTGTCTTCTGCGTCAATTTGCGATTCTGTGCTTTGCTTGTCGTCCAAACGTTGAATCGCTTTGTTGCCGCGCTCCTGGCGTTGGTAGTTGTTGAGCAGCAATTCCTGACGTTTCAAGTCATTGTCGATCTCATTTTTCTTTTGCTGTGCATCCATCTTGCAACTGTTGACCGCAATTTTTTGATAGCAGGCTTTGATCGCTTGTCTGTAATCTGCCATGGCTTTGTTGCGCACGTCTTTAATGCGGGCGCGTTCGGCTTCCAGGTTGATGCCTTGTAATTCTGTCGATGGTGCTGCTGCTTCCACCGCCGGGCTTTGGGCATGCAAAGCGGCACTCAAGCCGGCACAAAAACAAGTAATAAGAATTCGGTGATTGATGTTCATGTCAAAGAAGTATCCACGACGCGGCGACCCAGCGCCAGAAATTCGCCTGACTGCATTTCCCGCAAACGCGACGCGGTGCGGGGAAACTCGTGCGACATCGGTCCTTCGGTGTACAAATCCTCGGGCTCAACATCGGCTTGGATCACGAGTTTGACACGGCGGTCATACAAGACATCGATCAACCAGGTGAAGCGACGCGCCTCGGAGGACATGCGCACCTCCATTTTCGGCACACCGCTGAGAAACACGGTGTGAAACTGGCTGGCGATTTCCAAAAAATCGTTTTGCGAGCGCGGCCCGCCGCACAAGACCTTGAAATCAAACCAGACCATTCCACCGGCGCGGCGCTTGGCCCACAGCTTGCGTTCTTCGATCATCAGCAAACCATCCTGGTCCGGCGCTTCGGCTAAGCGGTTGAAGGTCTGCTGCATTTGCGCTTCAGTCGATTCGCTGCAAGGGCTTAAATACAGCTGCGCCTGCTCCAGCATGCGGCCCCGGTAGTCCACACCGTTGTCCACATTCACCACCTCCATGGTGGCATTGAGCAAATCGATGGCGGGCAACAAACGGTCGCGGTGCAAGCCGTCCGGGTACAACTCGTCAGGCCGGAAATTTGAGGTGGTGACAAAGCCGATGTAATTGTTTTGCATGGCCACCAGCAAGCGGTGAAGAATCATGGCGTCAGTGATGTCGGCAATATGAAATTCGTCAAAACAAATCAGCTTAAAGCGTTTGGCCATGCGCACACCCAGCTCATCCAGCGGATTGACCGTGCCTTGTAAGTCACGCAATTCCCGGTGCACTTCGCGCATGAATTCGTGGAAATGCAAACGGGTTTTGCGCTCAATCGGCACGGCGTTGAAAAAACAATCCATCAAAAAGCTTTTGCCGCGCCCGACACCGCCATACAAATACACGCCTTTGGGAATGTCCGGGTGATTGATCAGTTTTTTCAGCTTGTTGCCGCGTTTGTGCTTGTACTGCGACCATTCGTCGGCGCAGCGGTCCAAGGCGCTGACCGCCCGCAACTGGGCCGGATCGGCTTGGAATCCCCGGATTGTCAACTCTTGCTGGTAGGTCTGGCTTACTGTCATGGCGGGCGTATTGTGCCCTGTATATATAGAGGCGCTTTGCAAGCGATTAACCCGTCTTTGATCTGGGTCAATGCAAATAAGAATAATTCGCAGTTAGAATCGCAACCGTGTTCAACCAAACTGACCCATGCCATGACTTTATTCATGTTTCGCCGCCTTGTTTTGTTGTTTGCTTTCGGTTTGACCTTGTCAGCCGCCATGACCGGGGCGCATGCCCAGGAGCTGGAAAAAACGCTGGTGATCAAAAACCACCAGTTTGAGCCGGCCGAATTGAAAGTGCCTGCCAACCAGAAAATCAAACTCATCGTGCACAACCAAGACAGCAGTGCTGAAGAGTTTGAAAGCAAATCTTTGAAGCGCGAAAAAGTCATTGCCGCCGGGGCCAAAGCCACCTTCGCTATCGGCCCGCTCAAACCCGGTAAATACGAATTTTTCGGTGAATTCAATCCCAACACCGCCAAAGGCGTGCTGATCGCTGAATAAACAGGAGTTGTCACATGCTCGGAACCGGAATCATTGTTTTCAGAGAAACGCTGGAAGCCGCTTTGTTCATCGGCATCATCGCCGCCTCTACCAAAGGACTGGACAAGCGCACCCGCTGGCTCAGTTTAGGTGTGGCAATTGGCTTGCTGGGCTCTTTGCTCATGGCCTCGGCCATGGACAGCATCAGCAACTGGGCCGAAGGTTTCGGTACCGATTTGGTGACCGCCGCCATTCTGGTGCTGGCGCTGGCCATGTTGGCCTGGCACTGCATCTGGGTCTCCGCGCATGCCAAAGACATGGTGAAACAAGCGCGAACGCTGGGAAGCGAAGCAGTCAGCGGTAACAGCAGCTTGTGGGCGCTGAGCGTGGCCGTGGGTTTGTCGGTGCTGCGCGAAGGCGCTGAAACCGTGTTGTTTGTTGCCGGTCTGGTATCCGGCAGCGAAGAATCTTCAGCCACCATCGTCTTGAGCGTGGTTGCCGGCTTGGCCGCAGGCGCGCTGGCCGGTGCTTTGGTGTACGCAGGCCTTGGCAAGGTGAAGCCGCAGCGTTTGTTTGCCGTCACCAATGTGTTGATTTTATTGCTGGCAGGCAATCTGGCCAGCCAATTGGCCAAGACCTTGAACCAAGCCGACCTGGTTCCGTATTTGAGCGACTCGGCCTGGGACATTTCAGACTTGCTGCCTAACGAGTCCGCACCCGGCATGCTGTTGCACGGCATCATTGGCTACGATGCCAACCCCATGCAATTGCAGTTGCTGTTTTATGCCGTCACCGTGGGTTTGATTTACTTTGCCACCCGCTTGGTTCAGCAACGTGTCAACACGGTAGCACTGACACCCGCTTCACAAAGCTGAGCTTTTTCAGATTACATATAGCCCATAGTCACAGAGCGCCGCGGCGCTCTGTGTTCACATTTCAAACTGCGTGTAATCGGCCGAAACTGAAACCCCTTGGAATCATTCGGTGTTCATAAGCTTGGCGGGTCAATGCTTCACGGTAATCCGGATGCGCAATGGAGATCAAAGCCAAAGCACGCTCTGGCACCGACTTTCCTTTGAGGTTGACGATGCCGTATTCCGTGACCACATACATCATGTCGGTGCGCGGCGTGGTCACCATGTTGCCGGGCGTGAGCGACAAGGCGATGCGGCTCTTACGTTCGCCGCGTTTGTCAAACGTAGACGACAAACACATGAACGATTTACCGCCCTCAGACGCATAGGCACCGCGCACAAACTGCAACTGCCCGCCGGTGCCGCTGATATGGCGAAACCCATCGGACTCTGAGGCGGCTTGCCCCTGCAAATCCATTTGCGTGGTGTTGTTGATGGCGACCACGCGGTGGTTGCGCATGATTTCATGCGGCAAATTGGTGTCGGCCACCGGCAAACAAGCCATGTCCGGGTTGCGGTGCAAGCTGTCGTAATAGGTCTGCGAACCCAGCCCGAATGAAAACGCCATTTTGCCAGCGTGCACTTGTTTGCGGGCATTGGTGATTTTTCCGGCGTGGTAAAGCGCCATCATGCCTTCGGTCAGCATTTCGGAATGCACGCCCAGGTCTTTCGCGTTGCTGTGCAGCAATTGTTCGCACACGGCGTTGGGCATGCCGCCTATGCCGATTTGCAAACACGAACCGTCTTCAATTTCAGCGGCAATCAATTTGCCGACAGCAATGTCCACTTCAGAAGCCGGAGGATTCGGCAGCACAGGCGCGGGCTGGTTGTCACCTTCAATGATGAAGTCCACCTCGCTGATGTGCACGCCGTTGTTCACGCCAAACACATACGGCAGCCCATCGGTGATTTCCACCATGACAAGCCGTGCGCGTTCAATGATGTCGCGGTGCCACAAATTGGCGGCGCTGAAATTGAAATAACCGTGCTCGTCCATGCGGCAGGTTTTCAGCACCACGATGTCTACGGGATCAATGAAGCGGCGGTAGTAGTCGGGAATCTCACCCAGATTGACAGGCAGGTAATGCACCCGCCCGGCATCATGCATTTTTCGGTCGTAGCCGGAGAAATGCATGCTGAACAAATGAAAGTGTTTGCCCTCGGGGTCCTGGTCCAACACGGCGCGTGGGCGCATGGTGATGCACGAGCGAAACTTCACGTCATGCAATTCGTCTTTGCGCAAAGCCAGCGCTTGATCGAAGGCATCCGGTTGACACAGGGTGGCACCATAGTCAATCCAAATGCCGGACTGGACCTGGGCAGCCGCTTGCGCGGCGGTGATGGTTTGTGCAGCATGCTGCGATTGACGGAGTTGCATAGGCATCAAGTCAAGCTAAATGGGTAATTCAGCTTAAAAATTTAATGTTCTTTTGTCAACCGCCAATGCTGCTTCTTTGGTGGATTCGCTGAGCGACGGATGCGCATGGCAAATGCGTGCAATGTCTTCAGCGCTGGCTTTGAAGGCCATGGCCACGGTCGCTTCAGCTATCAATTCGCTGGCCTGCGGCCCGATGATGTGAACGCCCAAAATTTCATCTGTGTGTGCATCTGCCAGCATCTTCACCATGCCGGTGGTGTCGCCCAATGCGCGTGCCCGGCCATTGGCCAGGAACGGGAATGTGCCTGCTTTGTAAGCCACGCCCTCGGCCTTGAGCTGCTGCTCGGTGCGTCCCACCCAGGCGATTTCCGGGCTGGTGTAAATCACCCAAGGCACCAGATTGAAATCCACATGCCCATGTTGACCGGCGATGCGCTCCGCCACGGCCACGCCCTCTTCCTCTGCCTTGTGCGCCAGCATGGGGCCGCGCACCACGTCGCCCACTGCCCACACGCCGGGCAAGGCGGTTTTGCAGTCGGCATCCACCACAATCGCACCGCGCTCGTCGAGTTTCAAACCCACCGCTTCGACATTCAAACCGGTGGTGTTGGGCACGCGACCAATCGACACGATGAGTTTGTCCACATCCAATGTCAGCGCCTCGCCTTTGGCGTTGGTGTAGCTCACGCTGACAGCTTTTTTGCTGTTCTTGATATCGCCGACTTTGACACCGAGTTGGATATTCAAACTTTGCTTGTCAAAAATCTTTTTGGCTTCTTTGGCGATTTGTTCATCCACTGCGCCGAGGAAAGTGGGCAGGCCTTCAAGAATGGTGACCTCTGCGCCCAGTCGTCGCCACACCGAGCCCATTTCCAAACCGATCACACCCGAGCCGATGAGCGCGAGTTTTTTCGGCACTGCGCCTATGCGCAAAGCGCCGTCGTTGGACAGCACATTGACTTCGTCAAACGGCACGCCGGGCAAGGCACGGGCGCTGGAACCGGTGGCGATGATGACCTGCTTGGCGGTCAATGATTCTTCGGCTTTACCCGAGACTTTGATTTCATAACCGGCTTCAGACTTGCTGGCGAAACTGCCGCGTCCATGGAAAAACGTGACTTTGTTTTTCTTGAACAAATACAAAATGCCGTCGTTGTTTTGTTTGACCACGGTGTCTTTGCGGGACAACATGGTGGCCACGTCCATCTTCACGTCTTTGGCCGTGATGCCGTGCTCAGCGAAATGGTGATTCGCCTGCTCGAAATGCTCAGACGACTGCAACAAGGCTTTGGACGGAATGCACCCTACGTTGGTGCAGGTGCCGCCGGGGGCCGGGCCGCCGCTGGCGTTTTGCCATTCATCGATACAGGCGACATTCATGCCGAGTTGGGCCGCGCGAATCGCTGCGATATAGCCGCCGGGACCGGCGCCGATGACGATGACGTCAAATGGTTTGCTCATGATTTGGTTCCAAACATCAGTTAAAAGTAGTGTCAACACCCTTGAGATACAAAGTCTCAGGTGCCAAATCCAGTCTGTCATCCCAAACCACCGTGCCATTAGCGACGTGGGCTTTGGAAAAAAAACCGCCTTGCTTCAAGCGTTCAAAGGCCGGGAAATGCAAATAGGGTTTGACATCAAATTGCTTGATCGAACCATCAGTGAATTCGAGGCGCAACTCAAAACCCTCCAAGGCTTGAACCTTGGTCACTTTGGGCAGCAAAGGCTTAATGGTGTTCATTTGAGTGGATCAATTCTGAATAACTCACGGCCCTCGATAGCCAGCTTCCAGTCTGCCATCAGTTCTTCTGAATGAATTTCAATCCAAGCTTGCACCAAACGTTGTTTGTTTTTGGGGAAATCTCCAGCCAACATGTCTGCACTGGGAATGGCAAAAACCGCCTCAAAGTCTTGATAAAACACATGGATGTGCGGGGCATGATGCTCACTGGTGTCCATGAAATACATGGACACCAAAATGCCGTAGAACATCGAAATGGTAGGCATGGCTCAAATATCAAACAACAAACGCGCCGGGTCTTCCAGCGCCTCTTTCATCGCCACCAAGCCCAACACAGCTTCGCGGCCATCGATGATGCGGTGGTCATACGACATGGCCAGGTAGTTGATGGGTCGCACCACCACTTGCCCGTTTTCGACCACGGCGCGGTCTT